>NZ_JBPPSW010000013.1:0-132467 GCF_051337705.1 Arthrobacter sp. IK3
TGCGAAACTGCCCGGTTTTACCCGGTTGATTCGTGTGGGTTTTGCTGCCGTCCGGCCTGTTCGGCCCCGCGGCAACTCGTTCTACTTTACACATCCACTGAACCCTGCGCAACTCGGCAGTCCTGTGACCTCCTGCACGAACTTGCGGGCCCGGTGCTGCGCTTCTCCACGGTTCCAGGGATCCTTCCCCGCGTATCAGCGCATTTCCATTTTAGGGAAGACTCCCCGGCGCCGTGCAAGTCCGAATCGGGTGGGAGTGCTCACACGGTTCAGGCGTTAGCCACGGACCCTGAGGTACTCCAGCTGTGCAGCTACGGACAATTCGGCCGCAGCCCGGACCGACGCGGGTACATCGGCATAGACAGCATTGGCAACTTGCTCAACCGTGGCGTCGTCACCCAGCAGGCTGAGCACCCCCCGGATCTGAGCCAGCCGCTCATCGCGGTGGTCCCGATAGGTCAGGACAACGGATTCAAGGTTTTCAAGATCGGGTCCGTGGGCCGGCAGCACCGTGGCCGGTCCCAGCCGGCCAAGCTTCTCCAGGCTGGCCATGAAGTCCTGCAGGGTTCCGTCCGGGTAATCCAGGACGGTGGTTCCCCGGCCCAGGATGGTGTCCCCGGTAAGGACAGACCCGCTGGGTCCGTCCGCAGGGAGAAAGAAACACACCGAATCCGAGGTGTGCCCCGGAGTTGCCAGTACCTGGATTTCCACTCCCCCGGCGGAGATGGTCTCCCCGTCCTGGAGCGGAGAACCGCTGAAGCAGAACGCGGGGTCCGCGGCCCGGACAGGAGCACCGGTGAGTTCATGGAAGCGCTCCGCGCCTTCGGTATGGTCCGGATGACGGTGCGTGATCAGCACCAGTTCCACTTTCCCTGCGGCAGCCAGTCCGGCAAGGTGCTCTTCATCGGCCGGCCCGGGGTCGACGATGACGCACGGTCCGCCCGGCTCGGCCGCAAGGACGTAGCTCTTGGTGCCGTCAAGGCTCATGGGCCCGGGGTTATCGGCCAGCCGGTACCGGGCCAGCGCGGTACTGCTGACTATCCGGCCCGGTGCCGGCTGCGCCGATGTACTCATGCTCTCCCCTAGGCCAGGCGGGTCAGCCAGCCCCGGGAGTCCTCCACGGCACCGGTCTGGATCCCCAACAGTTCACGCCGGATAGACATGGTTACTTCACCTGCAGCTGCTTCTGGAGAGCCGATCGTCTCGGTTTCAGACTTCAGTTCCCCGACGGGGGTGATCACTGCTGCGGTTCCGCAGGCGAAGACCTCAGTGATATCTCCGGAGGCAACGCCGTCGCGCCATTCGTCCAGGGTGATCTTGCGTTCTTCCACCGTCAGTCCGCGGTCCCGGCCCAGCTGGAGCACCGAGTCGCGCGTGATTCCGTGCAGGATGGTGCCGGAGAGCGCCGGTGTCACAAGGCGTCCGTCCTTGAAGACGAAGAAGACGTTCATGCCGCCCAGCTCTTCAACGGCGTTGTCATTGAACTCATCCAGGAACAGGACCTGCTTGCAGCCGTTCGCTTCGCCTTCCATCTGCGCGATGAGCGAGGCCGCGTAGTTGCCGCCGCACTTGGCTTCGCCGGTGCCGCCGCGGCCCGCGCGGGCGTACTTGGTGGAAAGCCAGATCGAAACCGGCTTCAGTTCTCCGCCGAAGTAGTTGCCTGCCGGTGATGCGATCACGCGGTAGGACACCTCACGGGCGGGACGGACGCCCAGGAACGCCTCGGTGGCGATCATGAACGGGCGCAGGTACAAGGATTCACCGTCACCGGAAGGCACCCAGTCGCGGTCGACGGCGACAAGCCGGCTCAGCGATTCGAGGAACAGTTCCTCGGGCAGCTCCGGCAGGGCAAGGCGGCGAGCCGAAGCGTTCAGGCGCGCGGCGTTGGCCTCGGGGCGGAAGGTCCAGACGGAACCGTCCCCGTGCCGGTAGGCCTTCAGCCCTTCGAAGATTTCCTGGCCGTAGTGCAGCACGGATGCAGCGGGATCCATGGCAATTGGCCCGTAGGGTTCAATGCGCGCGTTTTCCCATGCGCCTTCGCCGGACTCCGCAACACGGTAGTCAATGACGGCGGTGTGGTCCGTGAAGTGGTTTCCAAAACCCGGATCGGCCAGGATCGCGGCGCGTTCCTGCTCAGACTTGGGCTGGGTGGATAGCTTCTGGGTGAATTCCAGAGCGCTGACAGACATTATTCCTCCACGGTGAACGGCGCGGCCGTCGTTCGTCTTCCTGTTGATCGGGTCACTGTTGAGCTTATGACACAGCCGCGGCGATCGCATCGCCGATTTCCGCGGTGGTGCGCGTGTTTCCTGCGCGGGCAGCGACGTCGGCTTCCACTGCCTGTTCCACGCGGGCGGCTTCATCCGTGAAACCGAGGTGCGCCAGGAGCAGGGCTGCGGAGAGGATCGCGGCGGTGGGATCCGCCTTCTGCTGGCCTGCGATGTCCGGAGCGGAACCGTGCACCGGTTCAAACATGGACGGGAACGTGCCCTCCATGTTGATGTTGCCGGAGGCCGCCAGGCCGATACCGCCGGTGACGGCAGCCGCGAGGTCGGTAAGAATGTCCCCGAACAGGTTGTCCGTGACAATGACGTCAAAGCGAGACGGATCCGTGGTGAGGAAGATCGTGGCGGCGTCGACGTGCAGGTAATCCACCTCCACCTCGGGGAACTCCGCGGCCACGGCCTCGACGGTCCGCTTCCAGAGGCTGCCCGCATAGACCAGGACGTTGTGCTTGTGGACCAGGGTCAGCTTGCGGCGCGGCCGGTCGCTGGCGCGGCGGAACGCGTCGCGAACTACGCGCTCGACGCCGTAGGCAGTATTGAGCGAAACCTCGGTGGCGATTTCCTGCGGCGTTCCGGTGCGCAGCGAACCGCCGTTGCCGACGTACGGGCCCTCGGTTCCTTCCCGCACCACAACGAAATCGATCTCGCCGGGATGGGCCAACGGACTGGTGACTCCCGGGTAGAGCTTTGACGGGCGCAGGTTGACGAAGTGGTCCAGGCTGAAGCGCAGCTTCAGGAGCATCTCCCGCTCGATCAGGCCCGAAGGCATCGTGGTGTCCCCCGGGGCGGCGCCGACGGCACCGAAGAGGATGGCGTCGTGCTTCTTAATTGCCTCGAGGGTCTCATCCGGAAGCGTTTCCCCGGTGCGCAGCCAGTGCTCGGCACCGAGCTGGTATTCGGTGAGATCGAACTGCGCGGGGCCGGACGCGGTGACGGCCTTCAGGACCTTGACGGCCTCGGCCGTGACTTCGGGACCGATTCCGTCTCCGGGGATGACTGCCAGTGAGATGACCTTCGACGCTTCTTCGCTCATGCTGCAATTCTAGGAAGAGCGTCCAGATAGCGGTCAACATGTCTCGCATAATGAGACGCGCGACGGCGGCACGACGGAACGCGTCGCCATCCTGGGGTCACGCCCCTCCGCCCGAACGGCAAATCAGACCATGGCATGAGGTAGGGACCGCAGTGCGGGCCTAAAGTTGTTGTCCATGCTCCTGCACCGCCGTATCTATGCCTGGACCCAGGCGAATCCCTTCATCGTGGACCTCTTCGGTGCACTGCTGGCCATCCTGTTTTTCGCAATTCCTTTCCTGCTGGCGGGAGGCAGCACCGGCCTGCGCGAGTTCATCCTGTCCGTCGCCATCTGCCTCCCGCTGGCCTGGCGCCGCACCAGACCGGTCCCGGCAGCAGCGGTGATGGCCGCGGCCTGCCTGATCCAGCTCCCCGCGGTCCCGGAGACCGGCCTGCCGGCAGACTTCTTCGTCCTCGTCATGGTGCACGCCCTCGCCGCCTACGCCCCGCGCTGGGCCAGCCTCGGCGGGCTTGCCCTCGCGTTGATCGGCGGCGTGCTGCTGATCCTCCAGTACCTGGTGCGCCCCTACATCTCCTTCAGCACAGAGCCCGGCACGGTCTCCGGCGTCCACGTGGGCATGATCGGATTCTGGATCATCGCCCTCGTGGCGGTCGAAGCGGTGGTCCTGGTCTCCTGGACCTTCGGCGACCTGACCCGGACCAGGCGACTGGCCATGGAGTCGCTGCGTGACCGGGCCCGCCGCCTGGAAGTTGAACGCCAGCAGGAACGGGACCTGGCAGCTGCTGACGAACGCACCCATATCGCCCGCGAAATGCATGACATCGTGGCGCACTCGCTGTCGGTCATCATTACGCAGGCCGACGGCGCCAGGTATGCGAGCGCCCAGGACCCGGAGATCGCTGCGGCGACGCTGGGCACCATCGCAGAGACCGGCAGGGGGTCGCTGCGTGAGATGCGGCGCCTGCTCGGAGTGCTCCGCGGTGACGACGGCGCGTCTACCCGTCCGCTGCCGTCGCTGGCGGACATTGGGGACCTCGTGGACGGCGTCAAGCGCGCGGGAGTGGACGTGCAGATCATCACCGCGGGTGCCATGCGCCGGTCCCTGCCAGCCGGCGCCGAACTCACGGCCTACCGGGTGGTCCAGGAGGCGCTGACCAATGTGCTGAAGCACGCCGGTCCGCAGGCCCGGGCCAAGGTGGACCTGGACTGGACCGCGCGCGGACTGGGCATCACGGTGACCGACGACGGCCGGGGAGCCGGCGCGGATCCGGTCCGGGACGGAGACAGGACCACCGACGGCGCGCCCCGCACCCCCGGCGCAGGGCAGGGCATCATCGGCATGAAGGAACGCGTGGCGCTCTACGATGGAACCCTGGAGGCCGCTCCCGCCCCCGGCGGGGGATTCCGCGTCGCCGCATTCATTCCCTATACGGAGGCCTAACGCATGACCATCCCCTCCCCCGGTGCTCCCGGGGAGACTGAGCCCGCCGCGCCCATCCGCGTAGCCCTTGTCGATGACCAGCAGCTCGTCCGCGGCGGCTTCAAGATGCTGATCAACTCCCAGCCGGACCTGATGGTGACCGCCGAGGCCGGCAACGGGGCCGAAGCCGTGCGGGTGCTCTCCCAGGCCGCTGCCGACGTCGTGCTGATGGACGTGAGGATGCCGGGCATGGACGGCATTGAGGCAACCGCGCGGATCCTTGCGGAGGCCGGCTCGCAGGGAACGGAAATCAAGGTGGTGGTGCTGACCACCTTCGACCTCGACGAGTACGCGCTGTCCGCCATCCGGGCCGGTGCCAGCGGTTTCCTGCTCAAGGACGCACCGCCCGAGGAACTGCTCGAGGCCATCCGCACCGTCTACCGCGGGGACGCGGTGATAGCGCCGTCCACCACCCGCCGGCTGCTGGACCACGTGGCGCCCATGCTGCGCGAGCCCACCCCGGAAGTGAGCCGGCATGCCGCCAGCGTGGAGACCCTTACTCCCCGCGAGCGCGAGGTGTTTGCCCTCATCGCGGGCGGGCTGTCCAACCCGGAGATCGCCGCGAAGCTCTTCCTCTCCGAAGCGACCGTGAAGACCCACGTAGGGCACATCCTGGCCAAGCTCGGGGCGCGGGACCGCGTCCAGGCTGTCGTGATCGCCTATGAGACGGGAATCGTCACGCCGTAACTCCCCGGAGGTACCCATGGTGTCCGCAGAAGCAGCGGCGCAGGAGCTGCTGCCGGAGTCCTACCGGCTGGCGGGGCCGGTTCCACCCACGGGATGAGAAGGGGCGTGGAACATACCCGCCCCTGACCCGATGTGCCGGGCATGCCGCCGCCAATAGCGTAGAGGGCATGACAACCCTTACTGAGCACTCCGCTGCGCCGGGACCCGGCAGCTCCACGGCTGCCGCCGCCGCGCAGGCCCTGAACAAGACCTACGGAAAGGGCGACACCGCCGTTCACGCCCTGCGCGACGTCGACGTCCGCTTCGAAACCGGCACCTTCACCGCCATCATGGGCCCCTCCGGCTCGGGCAAATCCACATTGATGCACTGCCTCGCCGGCCTGGACAGCGCCGACTCAGGCCACATCTGGATTGGCGGAACCGAAATCACTTCCCTCAAGGATGCTGAGATCACCCGGCTGCGCCGCGACAGCGTCGGCTTCGTGTTCCAGTCCTTCAACCTGGTCCCCACGCTGACCGCCGAACAGAACATCACCCTCCCGGTGTCCCTGGCCAACGGCAAGGTTGATGCCGCCTGGCTCGCCGAGATCACGCGCACCCTTGGCCTCGAGGGCCGGCTCAAGCACCGTCCCCATGAACTTTCCGGCGGCCAGCAGCAGCGCGTCGCAGTTGCCCGCGCGCTGCTGACCCGCCCGCACGTCATCTTCGGTGACGAGCCCACCGGCAACCTCGATTCGCGCTCGGGCGCCGAAGTCCTCTCGCTGCTGCGGCGTTCCTCACGCGAGATGGGCCAGAGCATCATCATGGTCACCCATGATCCAGTAGCTGCTTCCTACGCGGACCGCGTGGTGCTGATGAATGACGGCGCGCTCGTGGGCGAGCTGAACAACCCCACGCCGGAGAGCGTACTGGCAGCGCTGACGAAGCTGGGGGCATAACGGTGCTGCAGGTAGCCCTGGCGCAGGTGCGCCTCAATGCCCGGCGTTTCATCGCCGTCGGCGTGGCCGTGATGATCGCCGTCGGCTTCCTCACCGCCACCCTGATCATCAACGCCTCCTCGAAGGCTTCCCTGACCCAGAGCGTCGGACAGAGCTTCCGCAACGCAGACCTGGTGCTTTCGGCCGCTTACGACGACGACGCCGGCTCCTGGGCAACCCTCGACGAGCAGACGGCGGAGGTGGCCGGCAGCGCTGACGGTGTGGAAGACACCTACGCGGTGCTCTCTTCCTCCGTGGCGGTTCGGGACGGCCGCGGAAGCTCCTACGCCGTCCTGGCCAATCTTCCGGACGACGTTTCCCTGCTGCCGGTGGACGTCGTGAAGGGCAGCCTCCCGGGAGCTACCGGTGAGGTTGCCATCGATGAGCAGACCGCCGAGCGCCGGGGCATTACCATCGGCTCGGTACTGCCCGTGGTGTCCTCGGACAATCTGGAGGGTGATGAAACTCCGCTCACGGTGACGGCACTCGTTGAGGCCTCTTCCGATCCGCGCTCGATGGGCGCCACCCAGCTTTACGCGACCGCAGCGACGGTCGCCCCCTTCGCCAACCTGGAGTTCGGCTTCGACTCCATCCAGCTCGCCCTGGCGGACAACGCGTCCGCGACGGCAGTCCAGACGGCGCTGACGCAGGCACTCAGCGACGCCGGCATCAAGGCGGTCACTGTTCGCACGGTGGAGGAAGAGACCACCGAACTCATGGCCGGCTTCACCGGCGGCCAGGACAGCCTGACGGTCATCCTGCTCGCTTTCGCCGCGGTTGCCCTGCTGGTCTGCGCCCTCGTAGTTTCCAACACCTTCTCGGTTCTGGTGGCCCAGCGCACCCGCGAGCTCGCCCTGCTGCGCTGCATCGGCGCCGGCCGGTCACAGATCCGCCGCTCCGTCCTCGTGGAGGCGCTGCTGGTCGGCATCGTGTCCTCGATTATCGGTGTGCTGGCAGCCGTGGGACTGGTGGGCGGAATCGTGGCCTACCTGCGAACCCTGCCGGAAAGCGGTTTCGCCACCCTGGATGTTCCCCCGCTGGCAGTCGCGGCAGGGATTGCGGCAGGCGTGATCCTCACTGTCCTCGCGGCCCTGGTTCCTGCCCGGGCGGCGACTGCCGTGGCACCGCTCGCAGCCCTCCGTCCCGCAGATGACGTCCGGGCCGGTACCCGCAAGGGGCGCGTCCGGCTGGTGTCGGGCCTCGTGCTGACCGCCGCGGGTGCCGCACTGCTGGGCTACGGTGCTTCCCAGGGAGACTTGCTGGTCGCGCTCCCGGGCGGCATCCTGAGCTTCGTGGGCATCCTGATGTGCTCCACGCTCTTCATCCCGCCGCTGGTCCGTGCCGTGGGCTTCCTCGCCTCCCCGCTCGGCGTACCTGGCAAACTGGCAGCGGTCAACGCCGTCCGCAATCCGCAGCGAACGTCCGCCACCTCCTCTGCGCTGCTCATCGGCGTCACCCTGGTGGTCATGATGATGACGGGCGCTGCCACCGCCCGGAGCGCGTTCAACGACACGCTCGCCGGCGAGTTCCCGGTGGACGTCACCGTCAGCGGAGCCATTCCGGTGGAATCGCCGTTCACCGCGAAGGACGCAGCCGCAGCAGCGGCCGTTGACCACGTGGACCAAGCAGCTTTCCTTCCGGTCGCCGGCCTGATCGACAGGGATGGTGAAGAAGTTCCGGTCTACTCCCTGGACCCTGCTGACAGCCAGGTCCTGCAGGACGCTTCCATGGTTCCCGAAGCGGGCACCATCACCATGCCGCAGGGCACCGAAGGAGAGATGCTCACCGTGCGCGGTGCCGCAGGAGACGTGGAACTGAAGATTGTGACTTCTGAGAGCCGCAACTTCTCCCCGCTGGTAAGCACTGACACCGCGCGGCTGCTGGGCGGCGTACCGGAGGAACAGAACCCGGAACAGTTCCGCGCACAGCCGATGCTGTGGATCGCCGTCGCCGACGGCCTGAACACGCCGTCCATCATGGAACTCCAGACAGCCCTCGCGGAGGCCCTGAACATCCAGGACTACCAGGTCACGGGCGCCGCCATCGAGCGCGCTGCCTTTGAACAGGTCATCGACGTGCTGCTGATGGTGGTCACCGGACTGCTGGGCGTCGCCGTCGTCATTGCCCTGGTGGGTGTGGCCAACACTCTGTCCCTCTCCGTCCTGGAGCGGACCCGGGAATCCTCGCTGCTGCGGGCACTGGGCCTGACCAAGGGCCAGCTGCGCGGCATGCTGGCACTGGAGGCGGTGCTGATCGCCGGAGTGGCGGCCCTGCTTGGGCTCGGACTCGGAGCGGTGTACGGGTGGCTTGGCGCGCAGTCCGCCCTGGGCGTTTTCGCCGATGTGACACCGGCACTGCCGTGGGTCCAGCTGGGCGGCGTGCTGGCCGTGGCCCTGGTGGCGGGGCTGGGCGCATCCCTGCTCCCGGCCCGCCGGGCAGCGCGGCTCTCCCCCGTCGCCGGACTGGCCGCGGACTAGCGGCCGCAGATAAGGCGCGAGGCGGTACCCGATGGGTGCCGCCTCGCGCTTTATGCCTCTGATCTGCAAAGATACACAGCATACTGATAACCCGAGCCGGCGCTGTCAGCCGTGCCAGGAACAGAAAAAGGAGCCGCCATGCCGCAGAAAGAAACCGGCCGCACGCCCCGCCACGAGTCACTGGCCGCTTACCTGGATGATCACCTGCTGGGTGCAGAGACCGGAGTCCGCCTCTTCAAGGCCGCCCGGGAAACCTGGGAGGGAACCGAGCACGAGAGTGTCTTCGCGGACCTGGTTCAGCAGATTTCCGACGAGCGGGATGAGCTTGAAACCCTGATCCTGGCGCTGGGCTACCAGCGCAGCCGCTTCAAGAAAGCGCTGGCACTGGTTGGCGCGGCCGGCGGCAGGCTCGGCCCCATCAATCCGCTCAGCACCGGAAAAGGAACCACCGGCCAGCTGGAACTTGAGACACTGCAGTCGATTGTGCGCGCAAAGGAGTGCCTCTACCGGACCCTGCTGGTACTTTCCCCCCACGACCACCGGTTCCACGCCCCGCGGATCCGCGAACTGCTCGAGCTCGCCCGGAACCAGCAGGACGCCGTCGCGAAGGTCATGGAGGATACCGTTCCCGCCCGCTTCCTCACCTAGCCTTCCCCTCCAACGAGATGACAGAAACTGCACGTACCAGCGCTGGTACGTGCAGTTTCTGTCATCTCGTTTAGGTTTACTCCGCCGGCTCTTCGTACTTGGGGAAGATCGGCGCCGGAGCGGGCAGTTCGGTGCCGGGGACCAGCGGGGTGCCCAACGCAGCGAAGGCGCGGGCATCGCCGTCGGGCTGGCCCAGTACATCCAGCAGCTTGCCGGCACTGACCGGCATGACCGGCTGGATGAGGATGGCGACGATCCGCAGGACTTCCAGCGTCACGTACAGCACGGTGTTCATGCGCTCGACGTCGGTCTTCCGCAGCACCCACGGGGCCTGCTCGGCGAAGTAGGCATTGGTATCGCCGAGGACCTTCCAGGTGGCCTCGAGCGCACCGTGGAAGTCCTGCACGTCATACGCCTCGCGGGAAATGTCCAGCAGCTTTCCGGCGGCCTCGAGCAGTGCCTTGTCCTCGTCCGTAAACTCCCCCGGCTGCGGAACCACACCGGCGCAGTTCTTGGCCACCATGGACAGGGAACGCTGGGCGAGGTTGCCCAGGTTGTTGGCGAGGTCGGAGTTCATCCGTCCCACCACGGCCTCATGGTTGTAGGAGCCGTCCGCACCAAAGGGCACTTCGCGCAGCAGGAAGAAGCGGACTGAATCGAGCCCGTACTGGTCCGCCCAGTCCTTGGGCGCCACCACGTTGCCCAGCGACTTGGACATCTTGACGCCCTTGTTGTGCAGGAAGCCGTGGATCATGATCCGCTTGGGCAGTTCCAGTTTCGCGGACATCAGGAACGCCGGCCAGAAGATGGCGTGGAAGCGGGAGATGTCCTTGCCAATGACATGGACGTCGGCCGGCCAGTACTTCTTGAAGGTTTCGCTCTCCGTGTCCGGGAAGCCGACGCCGGTCAGGTAGTTGGTCAGCGCGTCCACCCACACATACATCACGTGGTCCGGGTTGCCGGGAACCGGAACGCCCCAGTCAAAGGTGGTGCGGGAAATGGAGAGGTCCTCGAGTCCGCCCTTGACGAAGCTGATGACCTCGTTGAAGCGGGAACGCGGTGCGGCGAAGTCCGGCTGGGACTCGTACAGGGCCAGCAGCTTGTCCTGGTAGGCCGAGAGGCGGAAGAAGTAGCTCTCCTCTTCCGTCCAGGTCACCTCAGTGTCGGTTTCCTTGGAGTAGCGCACGCCGTCCTCACGGACTTCGGTTTCGTCTTCGCCGTAATACGCCTCGTCACGGACGGAGTACCAGCCGGAGTACTTGGACAGGTAGATGTCGCCGTTCTCCTCCATGCGCTTCCAGATGGCCTGGGCGGCGGCATAGTGGTCCGCGTCCGTGGTGCGGATAAACCGGTCATAGGAAGTGCCCATGTCCGCTTCCATCTGCTGGAAGGCAGCGGAGTTGCGGTCTGCCAGTTCCTTGGCGGTGATGCCTTCCTTGTCCGCGGACTGCTGCATCTTGAGCCCGTGCTCGTCCGTACCCGTCATGAAGAAGACGTCGTAGCCGTCCAGCCGCTTGAAGCGGGCCATCGCATCGGTGGCGATGTGCTCGTACGCGTGGCCGATGTGCGGCTGGCCGTTGGGGTAGGAGATGGCTGTGGTGATGTAGAACGGAGTCTTGGAGTCGGTTGAAGTCACACTAGAAAATTACCCTGTTTCGGCGCGGCTTGTCGCTTCGGGCCGGGCACGGCCCAGGCCCGAAGCAGCGTGTGTCAGTGAGCGTCGGCCTCCAGCACCGAGGTGAGCACCGGAGAGGTGGTCGCGAGCCCGGCCCGGACCAGCAGGATTCCCACCGCCACGGAGGCCGCGAGGAACCCCATGGCCACCGGATTGAAGATCAGGGCGGCACCGACCACCGGGAAGAGCAGCGCCCCGGAAACGCCCGCGGACGCCGTACTGACCAGCACCACGGGCTGCATCACCGCGCCGGTGCGCGCCGCGTCGATCACGTCCCGGGGCATTCCCATCCGGTGCAGGCTGCGGTACAGCTCCGCACGGTCCAGGACTGTCGCTGCCTGGTTGATACCTGCGGAGCAGGCAACCATCAGGAAACCGGCGATCACGGTGATCAAGACTCCGGTCATAATGTCCTGGATCAGGAAGTCTTCCGGCCCTCCGGACTGTGCGGTCTGCAGCAGGGCGGCCCCGGCCCCGGCAACGACGGCGGTGAAACAGACCATTGACAGTGCGCTGACCTGCCGCCAGGCTGCCTTCGGGGCATCCAGCACAATCCGGGCTGCGAGCAGCGCCTGCGGAGTGGCTGCCCGCCGCAGGCGCAGTCCGGCGGAGCGGGCCACCAGCCACGGACCCACCAGGTTCAGCACGGCGAGGCCGCCGGCGAAGGCTGCGAAGATGATGGCCAGTGCAATCGCCGCCGCGCCGACCGGAGTCATCAGCCCGGCTACGCAGAGTCCCACAATGAGCACTGCGATGCCGGCACGTGACCAATGGACTTTCTGGGCATCGGCCCGGGTGCGCACACCCAGCGGAGAAATGACCACGCGGCGGAGGCTGATCACGGAGCTGACTGCGGCGAGGACGACGACGGCGGCAACTCCGGCGGCTGCGGCACCAGGATGCAGCCAGTAGGCACTTCCCAGTGCCGCGCCGCGGAAATGGATCAGCTGGACGAACGGGGCGAGCACGACGTAGCCGAGGACACCGGCGAGGGCTCCGGCGAAAGCCTGGGCAGCGGCTTCCAGGACCGTGACCTGCCGGACTGTCCGGGCGGAGGCGCCGAGCAGCCGGAGGGTCGAGAGGTGTTCGTCACGGCGCCGGGCGGACAGGCGTGCAGCTGATCCACCCAGTGTCAGGAGCGGCAGGACCAGCAGGATCAGGGCAAAGGCAGCCAGCAGCAGGTACAGGTTCCCCTCGTCATCGCCCCACTGGGTGAAGGACAGGGCTCCGGCGAGCACGGTCAGGAGCAGCGTGGTGACGACGGCAAAGGACGCTGCGGGCAGCAGCGCGGCAGCGGATCCCGCGGTGCCGGGCCGGTTCAGCAGCCATGTCAGCCGCAGCGGTACCGCCCACGGGGATGAATCCACCGCCCGGGCGAAGGCGCCGGACGCACTCATCGGGCCACCTCGGCCGTGTCCGCAACAATCCGGCCGTCGGCCAGTGTGACTACCCTGCTGCACCAGCGGGCGACTTCGGGATCATGCGTGACCACCACGAGGGCGCGTCCGGTTCCCGCCACGGACTGCAGCAGCAGTGCCATCACCTCCGCGGAGGTGCGCGAGTCAAGAGCCCCTGTGGGCTCGTCCGCGAACAGAACCCGGGCACCGTTGACCTGGGCCCGCGCTATGGCCACCCGTTGGGCCTGCCCGCCGGAGAGCTCTCCTATCCGGCGTCCTTCCATCCCGGCCAGTCCCAGCGCTGCAAGGGCGGCAACGGCCCGCTGCTCGGCAGCCGGGCGCGGGGTTCCGTTGAGCATCAGTGCCAGCGCCACGTTTTCGCCGGCGGTCAGCTCGGGAATCAGCAGGCCCTGCTGGAATACGAAGCCAAACTCGGTGCGGCGCAGCGCCGAGCGGGCCCCGTCATTAAGGGAGCTGACTTCCACCGGCGCAGCGCCGGAATACCTGACGGTGCCGGCGTCCGGCAGCACGATCCCTGCCAGGCAGTGCAGCAGGGTGGTCTTGCCCGATCCGGAGGCGCCCATGACGGCAGTAGCCTCTCCGGCCCGCACCTGCAGGCTGACACCGGCCAGTGCGGTCGAGTTTCCGTAGTTCTTAGTCAGGTTGGCGGCTGCAAGCAGGGTTGCGCCGGGCAGGGATTCACTCATGGATCCATCCTGTCCCGGCGGGCCCCGCACGCACATCGGCTCTCAGCGTGAACCCGGCGGCAGCGGCGTCGTACTGCGGGTGGAGGCCGGGACCGCTGTGCTGCTCCCCCGGACGCAGCAGAGGCCGGCTCCGAACGGAACCGGCCTCTGCTCAACGCAAGGCGACTTAGTCCTGCAGGTCCACTTCGCGGGCCACGGTTGCACCGATCGCATCGCGGACGGTTTCCAGGACGTCCTGCGGCACGGAGGAATCCACCGTCAGCAGGGACAGGGCCTGGCCGCCCTCGGAGTTGCGGGCCACCTGCATGCCGGCGATGTTGATTTCCGCTTCGCCCAGGATGCGGCCCAGTGCGCCGATGACGCCGGGGCGGTCCTGGTAGATCAGCACCAGCAGGTGTTCGCTGATCGGGATTTCAAGGTCGTAGCCGTTGACGCCCACCAGCTTCTGGATCTGCTTCGGGCCGGTCAGCGTGCCGGCAACCTCGAGCTGCGTGCCGTCGGAGAGCGCGCCGCGGATGGTGAGCAGGTTCCGGTAGTCGTCAACGTCGGGCGTGGTGATGAGGCGGACGGCAATGCCGCGCTGCTCAGCCAGCACCGGAGCGTTCACGTAGGAAACCTGCTCCGAGACGATGTCGGTGAAGATGCCCTTCAGCGCGGCCAGTTCAAGTGCCTTCACGTCCAGTGACGCGATTTCTCCGGCTACCTCGATGTCGATGGCGGTCATTGAATCGTGCGCCAGGGCGGTGAAGATCCGGCCCAGCTTTTCGATCAGCGGGATGCCCGGGCGGACGTCCTCGGCGATGACGCCGCCGGCGACGTTCACGGCGTCGGGCACCAGTTCACCGGCCAGGGCCAGGCGGACCGACTTCGCGACGGAGATCCCCGCCTTCTCCTGCGCTTCGTCGGTGGAGGCTCCCAGGTGCGGGGTCACAATGACGTTGTCCAGGGCGAAGAAGGGCAGGTCGGTGCTGGGCTCCTTCACGAAGACGTCGACGCCGGCGCCGGCGATCTTGCCTTCGGTCAGGGCGGTGTAGAGCGCGTCTTCGTCCACAAGGCCACCGCGGGCCACGTTCACCACGTAGGCGGTGTCCTTCATCTTCTCGAACGCCTCGGCGCCGAGCATGCCAACCGTCTCCGGCGTCTTGGGCATGTGGATTGTCACGAAGTCAGACTGTTCCAACAGCTCGTCCAGCGTGACCAGCTTGACGTTCAGCTGGGCGGCACGGGCGGAGGTGATGTACGGGTCATAGGCCAGGACCTCGGTGCCGAAGCCCTGGACACGGGCTGCCACCAGGGCACCGATGCGGCCCAGGCCGATGATGCCGACCTTCTTCTCGAACAGCTCGGTGCCGGTGTACTTGGAGCGCTTCCATTCCCCGCCCTTGAGGGCGGAGGACGCCTGCGGAATGTGGCGGGCGAGGGAGAGGATATGGCCGACGGTCAGTTCGGCGGCGGAGATGATGTTCGACGTCGGGGCGTTGACCACCATGACGCCGGCCTGTGTGGCGGAACGGATGTCCACGTTGTCCAGGCCCACGCCGGCGCGGGCGATGACCTTCAGGTTCTTGGCAGCGGCGATGGCTTCGGCATCCACCTGGGTGGCGGAGCGCACCAGGATCGCGTCGACATCCGCGATGGCGGAGAGCAGCTGGGAACGGTCAGCGCCGTCGGTCTGGCGGATCTCAAAGTCGGGGCCCAGGGCCTCAACCGTGGCCGGGGAAAGTTCCTCCGCGAGAAGTACTACTGGTTTGGTGGCAGTCACCGATGACCTCTTTAGCTGTGTGTCGATGTGGTTTTGGGTATTTCACGCCGAAGGCCGGACCCCGTGCAGGGCCCGGCCTCCTTACCGAAACGGCTTGCTTTTCAAGCGTAGCGCCGCGGCAACTGACACGGGGAATCCGTGCCATTGTTACCGGCGGAATTAACGCGCGACGGAGCCTTCGGTGTAATCGTCGTCGGACTTGATCCAGGAGAACAGCTTGCGCAGTTCGCGGCCGGTGGCCTCGATCGGGTGGTCCTCACCCTTCTGGCGCAGTTCCTTGAACTCCGGAGCGCCGGCGTCCTGGTCATCGATGAAGCGCTTGGCGAAGGCACCGTTCTGGATGTCCGCGAGGACAGCCTTCATGTTTTCCTTCACCTCGGGGGTGATGACGCGCGGGCCGGAGACGTAGTCGCCGTACTCGGCGGTGTCTGAGACGCTCCAGCGCTGCTTGGCGATGCCGCCTTCAACCATCAGGTCAACGATCAGCTTGAGCTCGTGCAGCACCTCGAAGTAGGCGACCTCCGGCTTGTAGCCGGCCTCGGTCAGCGTTTCGAAGCCGTACTGGATCAGCTGGGAAGCGCCGCCGCAGAGGACAGCCTGCTCGCCGAAGAGGTCGGTTTCGGTCTCTTCGGTGAAGGTGGTCTCGATGACTCCTGCACGGGTGCCGCCGATGGCCTTGGCGTAGGAAAGCGCCAGGTCCTTGGCCTTGCCGGAGGCATCCTGTTCAACGGCGATCAGGTCCGGAACACCGCGGCCTGCTTCGAACTCGCGGCGGACAATGTGGCCCGGGCCCTTCGGAGCAACCAGTGCGACGTCGACGTCGGCCGGCGGCTGGATGTAGCCGTAGCGGATGTTGAAGCCATGGCCGAAGAACAGGGCGTCGCCGGACTTCAGGTTCGGGGCAATCTCTTCGGCGTAGACGAAGCGCTGGACCTGGTCCGGGGTGAGGACCATGATCAGGTCTGCTTCGGCAACGGCGTCGGCAACGCTGAGCACCTTCAGGCCTTCGGCTTCTGCCTTGGCGCGGGACTTGGAGCCTTCCTTGAGGCCAACGCGGACATCAACACCGGAATCGCGCAGGCTCAGGGCGTGTGCGTGGCCCTGGCTGCCGTAGCCGATGACGGCGACTTTGCGTCCCTGGATGATCGACAGGTCTGCGTCGTCGTCGTAATACATGTCAGTCACTTCAATATCTCCTGTTTGGTCTTGGATAAAGGTTTGCGGGTGGAACTAGGCGCTGCGCAGGGCGCGGTCGGACATCGACTTGGCGCCGCGGCCAACGGCCAGTGTTCCGGATTGAACAATTTCGCGGATGCCAAAGGGCTCCAGCACTGAGAGCAGTGCATTGAGCTTTTCGGCGGTGCCAGTTGCCTCAACGATCAGGGAGTCTGTAGACACATCTACCACTGAAGCACGGAACAGCTCGGCTGCCTGGGTTACCTGCAGCCGGGTTGCGGCATCCGCGCGAACCTTGACCAAGATGTGGTCGCGTTGCACGGAAGACTCGGGAACAAGTTCGACAATCTTGATGACGTTGACGAGCTTGTTCAGTTGCTTGGTGACCTGCTCCAGCAGGTCACCTTCAGCCTCGACGACGACGGTGATGCGGGACAGGCCCGCAACTTCCGACGGGCCGACGGCCAAAGAATTGATGTTGAACGCCCGGCGGGCGAACAGGGACGCAACACGGGTCAGGACACCGGGTACGTCTTCTACGAGCACGGAAAGGGTGTGGCGTGCCATGTCCCCTACTCCTCCTCTTCCCAGGTGGGCGTCATGTTGCGGGCAATCTGGATGAGGTCGTTGCTGACTCCGGAGGGAACCATCGGCCAGACCATGGCGTCGCGGCTGACCACGAAGTCGATGACGACGGGGCGGTCATTGATAGACAGTGCCTTCTCGATTGTCGCGTCAATGTCCTCTTCGCGTTCGCAGCGCAGGCCCACGCAGCCGTAGGCATCCGCGAGCTTCACGAAGTCCGGAACCCGCACGGTGTCGTGGCCGGTGTTCAGGTCCGTGTTGGAGTAGCGGGATTCGTAGAACAGGGTCTGCCACTGGCGGACCATGCCCAGGGAGGAGTTGTTGATGATGGCTACCTTGATCGGGATGTTGTTGATCAGGCAGGTGGCCAGCTCCTGGTTGGTCATCTGGAAGCAGCCGTCGCCGTCGATCGCCCAGACCACGCGGTCCGGGTTGCCGACCTTGGCGCCCATGGCCGCCGGCACGGAGTAGCCCATGGTGCCCAGGCCGCCCGAGTTGAGCCAGGCGCGGGGACGCTCGTAGTTGATGAACTGAGCGGACCACATCTGGTGCTGGCCCACGCCTGCCACGTAGACGCCTTCCGGCCCCGTGAGCTCACCGATGCGCTTGATGACCTGCTGCGGGGCAACGTGTCCGTCTTCGGGTTCGGTCCAGCCCGTGGGATAGGTTTCCCGGATCCGGTCCAGGACCGCCCACCAGGCGGTGATGTCCGGTGAGCCGGAGGCTTCGAACTGGCTGCGGACCGCTTCGGTGAGTTCGGGGATGATTTCCTTGACCGAACCCACGATCGGCACGTCCGCGGTGCGGTTCTTGGAGATTTCCGCCGGATCGATATCTGCATGGATGACCTTGGCACCCGGTGCGAAGGAGGACAGCACGCCGGTGACGCGGTCATCGAAACGGGCCCCCAGGGTGATCAGCAGGTCCGACTGCTGCAGGGCCGTGACTGCCGAGACGGAACCGTGCATGCCCGGCATGCCAACATGCTGCTTGTGGGAGTCGGGGAACACGCCGCGGGCCATCAGCGTGGTCACCACGGGAGCGCCAACCTCTTCGGCGAGCTCCAGCAGTTCAGCCGATGCGTCTGCCTTCAGCACGCCGCCGCCAACGTAGAAGACCGGCCGCTGGGATGCGGCGATCAGGCGGGCAGCCTCGCGCACCTGCTTGGAATGGCCGCGCACCACGGTGCGGTAGCCGGGCAGGTCGATCTTCGGCGGCCAGGAGAACGTTGTGGTTGCCTGCTGTGCGTCCTTGGTGATGTCCACCAGGACGGGGCCGGGACGGCCGCTGGTCGCAATGTGGAACGCTTCGGCCAGGACCCGGGGAATCTCGTCTGCGCTGGTCACCAGGAAGGAATGCTTGGTGATCGGCATGGTGATGCCCACGATGTCCGCTTCCTGGAACGCGTCGGAACCGATCACGGCACTGTTGACCTGGCCGGTGATGGCAACCATGGGAACTGAATCCATGTGTGCGTCCGCGATGGCGGTGACCAGGTTGGTGGCGCCGGGGCCCGACGTCGCAATGCAGACACCGGCGCGGCCGGTGACCATGGCGTAGCCTTCCGCAGCGTGGCCGGCGCCCTGTTCGTGGCGGACCAGGATGTGACGCAGCTTGGTGGAGTCCATCAGCGGGTCATAGGTCGGCAGGATCGCACCGCCTGGCAACCCGAAGACATCGTCGACTCCGAGCTCTTCCAGGGAACGGACGATGGCTTGCGAACCGGTCATCTCGGTGGGCGATACTACGTTGTTGGGTCCCTGGACACGAGTGTCCACGGCTTCAGCAGGATGAACAGAAAAAGCTGCATCTTTGTGCTTGGCCGGCGCGGGGCGTGCCGGGCCGGTCTTTTGTGCCATCAGCGACGGGCTGGCTGGCGATCCCTTACTCATCGGAAACTTCCTTTGCGGATACATATCCATTTGTTCTGATGCGGCGTACCGCCCGGAGGGTAGGCCCGGAGCGGTCTCTGTGCTTTCTGAAGCCAATAAAAAAACCCCTCGTGCCTGTTGGCTCCGTAGGGGTCCGCGCGTGACGTCTTTTTCAAGTCGGGCTGTTACGCCACGCGCTTGCTAAGGACGACGGTTACGATCTGCATAAAGATCAGTGTTCCCCTCCTCCGGCAACGGTGTCAACCGGAGGCCCATCCGTCTCATTATATGGACATCCCGTCCCACCCTCTGGACATGCCCCATGGGAGGGCCCCGCCGCCATACCCATCCCCCACCCCACCGAGATGACAGAAACGGCTCGTATGAGGCCTGTAACGAGCAGTTTCTGCTATTTCGGCGAGATGGCAGGAGTCAGGCTACGCGCTAGCGGGTCTCCAGCACCCTCCCCCTCAAGGCGGCAGGGCTTAATAAAGTTGGAACCAGGGCCCCGAGGTGCGGTGCGCTCCAGCGCCGCACCTCGGGAAGGTTTCAACCGCAGTAAGCCCCGGTGGAAGCCGAGTTGACCATCTTGGCGTACTTGGACAGGACGCCCTTGGTGAACTTGGCGGGCAGCGGCTCCCACCCGACCTTGCGGGCTTCGAGCTCTTCGGGCTCCACGAGCAGGTCGAAGGTGCGGGCTGCGATGTCCACGCGGATGCGGTCGCCGTCCTTAACAAAGGCGATGGGTCCGCCGTCGACTGCTTCCGGAGCAACGTGGCCGATGCACAGGCCTGTGGTGCCGCCGGAGAAGCGGCCGTCCGTCAGCAGGAGCACGTCCTTGCCCAGGCCCGCGCCCTTGATGGCGCCGGTGATGGCGAGCATCTCGCGCATACCGGGGCCGCCCTTGGGGCCTTCATAGCGGATGACGACGACGTCCCCCGCGTGGATTCCGCCGGCGTCGAGCGCATCCAGGGCACCCTGCTCGCGCTCGAAGACGCGTGCGGTGCCTTCGAAGACATCGGCGTCGAAGCCTGCGGACTTTACGACGGCGCCTTCCGGTGCCAGCGAGCCCTTCAGGATGGTGATGCCGCCGGTCTTGTGGATCGGGTTGTCGATGGCACGGAGCACCTTGCCGTCGGGATCCGGCGGGTTGATGGCTTCGAGGTTCTCGGCAACGGTCTTGCCGGTGACGGTGAGGCAGTCGCCGTGCAGCAGGCCGGCGTCGAGCAGCGCGCGCATGATGACGGGCACGCCGCCGATCTTGTCGACGTCGTACATGACGTAGCGGCCGAACGGCTTGAGGTCACCCAGATGGGGAATCTTGTCGCCAATGCGGTTGAAGTCCTCGAGCGTGAGGTCAACCTCCGCTTCACGGGCGATCGCCAGCAGGTGGAGGACGGCGTTCGTGGAACCGCCGAAGGCCATGGTGACGGCTATGGCGTTCTCGAAGGCCTTCTTGGTCATGATGTCGCGTGCCGTGATGCCCTTGCGCAGCAGGTTCACGACGGCTTCGCCGGACTTGCGGGCGAATTCGTCGCGGCGGCGGTCAGCCGAGGGCGGTGCGGCCGAGCCGGGCAGGGACATGCCCAGTGCCTCGCCGATGCAGGCCATGGTGTTGGCGGTGTACATGCCGCCGCAGGCACCTTCGCCGGGGCAGATGGCCCGTTCGATGGTGTCCAGGTCCTTGAGGCTCATCTTGCCGGCGGCGCAGGCACCAACAGCTTCGAAGGCGTCAATGAGGGTGACTTCCTTCTCGGTTCCGTCTTCGAGCTTGGCGAAGCCGGGCATGATCGAGCCGGCGTAGAGGAACACGCTGGAGAGGTCGAGGCGGGCGGCAGCCATCAGCATGCCGGGCAGGGACTTGTCGCAGCCGGCCAGCAGGACCGAACCGTCCAGGCGCTCTGCCATCATCACGGTCTCAACGGAGTCGGCAATGACTTCGCGGGACACCAGGGAGAAGTGCATGCCTTCGTGGCCCATTGAAATACCGTCAGAGACGGAAATGGTGCCGAACTGCATGGGGAACCCGCCTCCGGCGTGCACCCCTTCCTTGGCACCCTGGGCCAGCCGGTTCAGGGAGAGGTTGCAGGGAGTAATTTCGTTCCAGGAACTCGCAATGCCGATCTGGGGCTTGGCGAAATCGTCATCGCCCATGCCAACCGCACGGAACATGCCGCGCGCAGGCGCCGCATGGATACCGTCGGTCACGACTCGGCTGCGGGGTTTGATGTCAGGGGTGCTCTCCGTGGTCATAGCAAAATCCTATTCCTTCCGCGTCCGGGCCGGCGCATCCGGAGGCGGCGCCGGGGGCCGTGTTACGCCCGGGTTACGCGGACTGCACAGCCGAATGAACTTTGCCTGCAGCCCCGGCGCGCTTCCCTCGATGGGGGTGCGTGTCCATACACTGGGGAGCATGAGTGCGGAAACAGGACCGGAAGAAAGCCATGGCAGCGACGAACTGAAGTCCGCCCTTCGCCGCGTCTTCGACTCCCAGATGCCGAACTACGGTGACTACAACCTTGTCTGCGCCACTCCCCTGCCGGGTTCAGCGGGCTACTTTGTCCTGGGCTACCGGTGGAGTCCTCCCGAGCTGGTGTTCGCACCGTTCGAAACCGGTTCGCTGGAGGGCCTTGAACCGCCCACTGCGGTAAATACCACCAACCTTTCCCATGCCGATGAGCTGGCACCGGGAAGCTATGAGGTAGGAACCAGCACCGGAAGGGTGTTCCGTTTCGGAGTTGAAGCCGAGGCAGCACTCCCGGCCGCAGCCGGGGGCACGAACCGGGTCCTCCGCCAGCACGGTGACCGGTCCGACTTCAACTCCTTCCTGGACGTCTTCCTGGACCTGGCGTAGGCGTCAGCCGCGCTTCCAGGGTCCGGACTGGACCAGGTTTAGTGGTTCTTCCCCGGCGGCCAGCCGCTGTACCTGCCGGCGCAGGAACTCCTCGATCCGTGGCGTGAACGCGTCCGAGTTCCCGCCGACGTGCGGGGTGATGATGGCATTGGCGCAGCCCCACAGGGGATGGCCGGCCGGCAGCGGTTCCGGATCCACGACGTCGAGGGCGGCGCGCAGCCTGCCCGATACGACCTCCCGGGTCAGGGCGTCCGTGTCAACCACGGGTCCGCGTGCCACGTTGACCACCAGCGCGCCGTCCGGCAGGGCGGCGAGGACCTGTTCACCGACGAGGCCGCGGGTGGATTCGTTAAGCGGCGTGATGACCACGAGGACTTCGGTATCCGCAGCCAGGCGCACCAGTTCATCCGCGCCGTGGACCCGGCCGCCGTCGTCGTTCCGGGCCGTGCTGCCCACCCGGGTGAGCCGCACTTCGAACGGCGCCAGGCGGGAGGCGATTTCCCGGCCGATTCCGCCCACACCAACGAGCGTGACCTTCCGGTCCGCAAGACCGGGGTACCGGTGGGGATTCCACCGGCTCTCCTGCTGGTCCCGTACGGCCGCATCGATACCCCGCAGCGAGGCAAGCATCAGGCCGACGGCGAGCTCAGCGGTGGCGGCTGCATGGACGCCCGCGGCGCTGGCAACGGCGGCGCCGCCCGCCGCCTCCGGCAGACCGTCATAGCCGGTGGTCTGGGCCTGGAGGAGAAGGAGGTTCGGCACCCGCCGCAGGCCCTGCTGCCAGCCGTTCCCGCCCGCGTAGGGAGCAACGACGGCGTCGATGTCCGCGTAGCCAGCTCCCTCTGGATCCGATTCGAAGTCCCAAAGCACTGCGCGCATTCCGCCGGGAAGCGGCGCGAGGGAATCAAGGAGCTGGCGGGTCGGCACGGTGATGGTGCGGACTTTTGGTTCGGCTGACATGCTTCCATAGCCTAGCGGCGCTGCCCTGACGGCAAAGAAAAACACCCCGGCCTGATGGCCGGGGTGTTTTGCCGTGGTGCGCGAGGAGGGACTTGAACCCACACGTCCGAAGACACTGGAACCTAAATCCAGCGCGTCTGCCAATTTCGCCACTCGCGCGCGGCAGCCAGGCCGGTTTCCCGGCGAAAGCCAGCCTTTAGTGTACCCGAGGTTCAGTCGAGACCGAGATCACGGCGCAGTTTGGCAACATGGCCGGTGGCCCGGACGTTGTACTGGGCGAGGGAAACCTTGCCCTCGGGATCGACAACCACGGTGGAGCGGATGAGCCCTTCGTAGGTTTTGCCGTAGTTCTTCTTCTCGCCCCAGGCGCCCCAGGCCTCGGCCACCGCGTGGTCCGGGTCGGAGAGCAGCGGGAAGTTCAGGGACTCGTCCGCGGCGAATTTCGCCAGTTTCTCCACCTTGTCCGGAGAGACGCCGAGGACGGAGTACCCCGATGCGGCAAGCGAGTTCAGGTTGTCCCGGAAATCGCACGCTTCATTGGTGCAGCCGGGCGTTGCTGCTGCCGGGTAAAAGTAAACAATGACGCTGCGGCCGCGCAGGTCCGCCAGGGACTGGGCCGAGGAGTCCGAAGCCGTCAGGGTGAAGTCGGGCGCCTGGTCACCGGGGGTGAGTTTCGACATAAGAGACTGGGCTCCTTAGGTATCAATTGAGCAAAGGCTGTGTCACAGGACGACAGCAGGCTTGCGGTTGGTTATCCTAGACACTGGATTTGTAGGCTATCCGATCAGGCCGCGTGAATCCGCACTCGAAAGGAAGAGTTCAGTTTTATGCCGGATATGGAGCATTGGCCAACCGGTCGCCTCTTATCAACAGCTGCCCGCCTGGTTGAACATGCCTGGAATGAGCGGCTTGTTCGTATAGGAGTGACCCACGCGGGCGTCATCGCCCTTGGAGTCCTGGACAGCCAGGGACCCATGACCCAGGCGCACCTCGCGCAACTGGTCCGCGTACAGGCACAGACGATGGGCAAAACCCTTGCGCGCCTCGAAGCGCACGGGCACGTCACGCGTGTCCGCAATGACCTGGACAAGCGCAGCCACATGGTGTCCATCACTCCTGCGGGCGTTGAGGCCCTGCATGAGGCACAGGACATCGAACGCACCCTGCTCGACGGCGGAGAGCTGCTTTCCGAGGACCTCCGCAGCCAGCTGCGCACCGTCATCCGTGAACTGGGCAATCCGCGCTGGCACATGTCAGTGGATGTGCCGGGCCTCCCGGTGCCCCTGGAAGCACCGCTCGAAGTCCCGGTGGACACAGCGTCCCGGACCGCGTAGCGGCCGGACAACGAGCTTATTTACGGGAGGGGCACACCATGACGGTGTGCCCCTCCCGTATTTATGCCCCCGCACTTCGCTGGCGCTGCGCCAACCCCAAACACCTGGGTAAAGTCCGCGTAAGGAGGTGGCAGTGACGGCAGAACCAGACCGGGAAACCTCCAGCGGGGACGGCAGCGAGACGGCCGAGGTGCTGGAAGAAACGGCCAACAGCACGGGGCTTGACGTCCTTGCGCGGTCCGGATTCGCGGTCCTTGCCCTGCTCCACATCCTGATCGGTGCGATCGCCGCCGGCATTGCCTTCGGTGGATACGGGCAGGCGGAGACCAGCGGCGCCATCGGGCCCCTTGCCCGATCCGAACCCTTCGGCCCCCTGCTGATGTGGGCAGGCTGTATCTCCTGCGCCGCACTGGCACTGTGGCAGCTCGCCGAAGCCACCGTGCGCGTGCGCCGCGCTCCCCTGAAGAAGAGACTGGCCAAGGGTGTCTCCTCCGGGTCCCTGGTCCTGATCTACGGGAGCGTCGCTGCGACGTTCGCCGCGTTCGCCGCCGGCCGGGGCCGGGACTCCGGGGACAGTACTGCGGACTTCAGCGCCGCGGTCATCGATTCACCCGCGGGCTCCCCCGCACTGGGTGCCGTGGGTGCCCTCGTCCTGGGGATTGGCGGGTACTTCGTCTTCAAGGGCTGCGCACGCCGCTTCCGTCCCGAGCTGAGGTACTTTGCCCACACCCGTCGCGGGCACCTGCTCAACGCGCTGGGCGTGGCCGGCCATGTGGGCAAGGGAATCGCTCTGGTCTTGGTGGGAATGTTGTTTATCGCCGCCGCCATCAACCACCGGGCGGAGGAGTCAACCGGGCTGGACGGCAGTCTGCAGGCCCTGCTGGACTATTCCTTTGGTGCGCCGCTGATCCTCGCGATTGCGGCCGGCCTCATCTGCTACGGCATCTTCGCGCTGGCGCGGGCGCGCTGGGGCAGGATGTGAGCCGGGACAGCTAGGTGACCGGAACTTCAACCCATTCGGGTCCGCCCCGCCATCGCACATGCATGCTTCCCGGCGGACGGTACCCGCCGTGGTGATGCAGGTGGAATTCGACACCTTCTTCCGCGGCGAGGTTCATTCCAGCAGGCAGGTCCTGGGACGTTGCCCCGGTCCGGGCGAGGTCCACCATCACCTCGTCGAGCTCTCCACCACTCGTATTGCGCAATACGTAGGTGTCCTTCGCGGGGTTCTCGATACGGACTTCACCACTCATGGCAGGCTCCCGTGACTAGCGGCAGGCTGAGTCGCTTGGACAGCGGCTCCTTACCCCCAGTGATGCTACGGGAAGCGGCCCGGCCGCCGGAAGACTCCGCGGCCGGCAGTGACGCAGCAGGGGGCAAACGAAAAGCCCCGTGCTCCCGGCCAGTGGCCGGTCCGCACGGGGCTTTCCTCAACTGTGCACCCCCCGGGACTTGAACCCGGAACCCATTGATTAAGAGTCAATTGCTCTGCCAATTGAGCTAGAGGTGCGCGGTGGTGATCCTACGGAATGAAACTCCCCGGCGATCAGCACCGGGAAAATACTTTACCACCCTTTTTGCGTCCTGCCTAAACAGGTCCGCGGCCACCCTGCGGACCCGAAAAGCAGCGGGGCGGCAGCAGCAGATCCGCCCCGGATCATAAAAAAATCCGCCGCTCCATGAGCCGGAGCGGCGGATTTCCTCAACTGTGCACCCCCCGGGACTTGAACCCGGAACCCATTGATTAAGAGTCAATTGCTCTGCCAATTGAGCTAGAGGTGCGTGGCAGATGCTGAACGTGAACGGCGCTGGTAAAACCAGCTCTTCGCGCTCGGCAACGACATGAAACTCTACCAGCACTTTTCGCGTGGCAAAAACCAAACCCGCCAAGTGAGAGCTGATTCACAACGGGGTGCCGGGGTTCGTGCCTGCCTGGTTCGGCGGGACCATGAGCTCCCCGGGCCGGGATTGCCACTGCGGACCGTTGTGGACCACCCAGGTACGGCGCGGACCTCCGGTTCCTGCATCCAGCGAACTGACCTCCACGGTTACGGTCCCCGGAGTGCCCGGCATCCCCTGCCGCCAGTCCGGCAGGTACGGATCCTTGCGCGCACTGATGGGCACAGAGCCCGCCGGGCCAGGATCCGGGATGTCCGCCCGGCTGCCTGGTCGGACGGGGATCCTGCGCAGCCGCTCCAGGAGCGCTGCCGCTGCCGCAGCTGCCAGCCCAATCGCGGCGCCGGCTGCGAGCGCCGCCAGCCCGGGCCGTCCGCTTCCCGCCGAAGAGGTACCCACAATTCGACGCTACGGCCGGTCCTCCGCGCTGTCCACATGATCCGGGCAAAACCCTGCGCGGTGTGTAACCGAATTGTGACCCCGCTCAACACGCTTAGCGTCCCAAACCATCCCGCAGGTGCCGCTAGGCTCTGGGACTACACATGTGTTCCACAACACATCGATGCGTCCGGCCAACCGGCAGGAACGCACCTCACGCCCAGAGGAGATAGAGAAATGACCCTTGCTGGCAGATTCACTCTCAGCCGGCAGGCCCGGCGACGGGCTGCCGCCCTGACTGCCGGGCTGGCCATGAGCGCCCTGGTGCTCTCCGGCTGCGCCGAAAGCAACCGGGACGCAGCGGACGACGGCGCCACAGCCTCCGAGGTTGACGGCACTTTCGTCTTCGCCGCTTCCTCCGATCCCAAGACCCTGGATCCCGCCTTCGCCTCTGACGGCGAGTCCTTCCGCGTCAGCCGCCAGATCTTCGAAGGCCTCGTGGGCGTGGAGCCCGGCACCGCCGATCCCGCACCGCTGCTGGCCAAGTCCTGGGAGACTTCCGAGGATGCACTGACCTACACCTTCGATCTGGAGGAAGGCGTCTCCTTCCACGACGGAACGCCGTTCAACGCAGAGGCCGTCTGCGCCAACTTCGACCGCTGGTACAACTTCACCGGTATCCAGCAGGCCGAAAGCCAGGCCTATTACTACAGCAAGCTCTTCAAGGGTTTCGCTGACACCCCGGAGACCGCCACCTACGAGTCCTGCGAGGCCCCGGCCGAGAACCAGGCAGTCATTACGCTGGCCAAACCCTTCGCGGGGTTCATCGCCGCTCTCTCCCTCCCCGCGTTCTCCATGCAGAGCCCGGCGGCGATGGAAGAGTACGCAGCAAACGAAGCTTCCGGCACGGCCGAAGCTCCCACGCTGACCGCCTACGCCAAGGAACACCCCACCGGCACCGGTCCCTTCAAGTTCGAAGGCTGGGAAGTCGGCAACCAGATCACACTGTCCGCCTACGAGGACTACTGGGGCGACCAGGGCCAGGTTACGGACATCATCTTCCGCGTCATCGATGATCCGAACTCCCGCCGCCAGTCCCTGCAGTCCGGCGACATTGACGGCTATGACCTGGTGGCTCCGGCCGACACGCAGGCCCTGGCCGACGCCGGGTTCAAGGTCATCCCGCGGGATCCCTTCACCATCCTCTACCTGGGCATGAACCAGAAGGTGGAGCAGCTCGCCGATCCCCTGGTGCGCCAGGCAATCTCCCACGCAATCGACAAGGAAGCGCTGGTCAACCAGACCCTGCCTGAGGGCACCAAGGTTGCCACGCAGTTCATCCCCGACGTCGTCAACGGCTACAACGAAGACGTCACCACATACGAGTACGATCCCGAGAAGGCCAAGGAACTGCTGGCGGAAGCCGGCTACCCGGACGGCTTCACGGTGGACTTCAACTACCCCACCGGCGTCTCGCGCCCGTACATGCCGACTCCCGAGCAGGTGTTCTCCAACATCTCCGCACAGCTGGAAGAAGTGGGCATCAAGGTCAACCCGCAGCCGAGCAAGTGGTCCCCGGACTACCTCGACCGCGTCCAGGCCACTGAGGACCACGGCATCCACCTGCTCGGTTGGACCGGTGACTACAACGACACGGACAACTTTGTAGGCGTGTTCTTCGGCCAGGAGAAGCCCGAGTTCGGCTTCACCAACCAGGAGATCTTCGACCAGCTCGAGGCCGCCCGCCAGGTAAGCAGCCTGGAGGAGCAGACCCCGATGTACGAGAAGATCAACGACGACATTGCCAAGTTCGCCCCGGCCGTCCCGCTGGCACACCCGGCGCCGTCGCTCGCGTTCTCGGAGCGCGTGGATTCGTACCCCGCCTCCCCCGTGAACGACGAAGTGTTCAACCAGATCAAGCTCAACAAGTAGCGGCGAAACGGACCGGGATCCAGCTGGTGCTGGGTCCCGGTCCGTTCTGTCCTTACCTTTTCCGCAGCCGTACCCCCGGCTGAGAAAGGACGCTCGTGCTGCGAGTTATAGGCAAGCGCCTGTTAATGCTGATCCCGACCCTGATCGGCTTGTCCATCCTCCTGTTCATCTGGGTCCGCAGCCTCCCGGGCGGTCCTGCGACCGCCCTCCTGGGAGACAAGGCCACACCCGAAGCAATTGCCCGGATCAACGAGGCCTACGGTTTTGACCGTCCGCTCATCGAGCAGTACTTCACCTACGTTGGAAAACTGCTGCAGGGCGACTTCGGCGTCTCGACCGTCACCGGACGCCCGGTGCTGGAGGAGTTCGCCACCCGCTTTCCGGCCACGCTGGAACTTGCTGCCGTCGCGCTCATCTTCGCGATCGGCATCGGCATCCCGCTCGGCTACCTGGCCGCCCGGCACTACGGCCGTTTCTGGGACCATTCCTCCGTAGTGCTGTCCCTGATCGGCATTACCGTGCCCGTCTTCTTCCTTGCCTTCATCCTCAAATGGCTGTTCGCCATCCAGATCCCGCTCTTCCCTACGGACGGGCGGCAGGATCCGCGGATCAACGCCACCCATGTCACGGACTTCTACGTCCTGGACGGAATACTAACGAGGGAATGGGACGCCTCCTGGGATGCCCTGATGCACCTGGTGCTTCCCGGCATTGCCCTGGGTACCATTCCGCTGGCCATCATCGTGCGCATCACGCGCGCCTCCGTCCTGGAAGTCCAGGGCGCCGACTACGTCCGTACGGCCCGGGCCAAGGGCCTGATGGAGCGCACCATCCGGAACCGGTTCGTGCTGCGCAACGCGATGCTTCCGGTTACCACGACGGTCGGCCTGCAGACGGGCCTGCTGATCTCCGGCGCAGTGCTCACGGAGACGGTGTTCGCATTCAGCGGCGTCGGCAGGTTCCTGCGTGATGCCATCTTCAACCTGGACTATCCGGTACTGCAGGGCTTCATCATCTTTATTGCCGTGGCATATTCGCTGATCAATCTCCTGGTTGACGTTTCCTACGGCTTCATCGACCCGAGGGTGAGGGTGCAATGAGTACAGTTCTTCCACCGCCGGCAGGCGGAGCCGTCCGGCCAGACGAGCCAGCCGCTCCCGATACACGGGGCAGCGGCATGTGGCGCGATGCTTTCCGCAGGCTCCGGCGCAACCCGGCGGCAATTGCCGGTGCCGTCATTGTGGGCCTGTTCCTGCTCGTGGCCATCTTCGCCCCGATCCTTGCACCGTACGGCGGCGAGGACCTGCCCGGCCGCACCGAGATCACTCCGACGTCGATTCCCGGCCCGGGTGACATCGACGGGTATCCGCTGGGCCTGGACCGCTTCGGCGGCGATGTGCTCTCCAAGCTCATCTGGGGCGCGCGGGCTTCGCTGCTGATCGGCGTCATCTCCACCGCACTCGGCCTGGCCGGCGGGATGCTGCTCGGTGTCATTGCCGGCGGCTTCGGCGGCTGGGTGGATAACGTGATCATGCGGTTCGTGGACATCCTGCTCTCCGTCCCGAACCTGCTGCTGGCCGTGAGCATCGCGGCCGTGCTGGGACAGACACCCACGGCGGTGATGATCGCCATCGGGGTTTCGCAGGTGCCTATCTTCGCCCGGCTGCTGCGGTCTTCCATGATCAGCCAGCGCGGGGCGGACTATGTCCTCTCCGCGCAGGCCCTCGGCCTGAGCACCCGGACCATCACCATGAGCCATCTGCTGCCCAACAGCGTGGGCCCGGTGATTGTCCAGGCGACCCTGACCCTCGCCACGGCTGTGATCGACGCCGCTGCACTGTCCTTCCTGGGCCTCGGCGGCGGCAGGCCGGAAAGCGCGGAATGGGGCCGCATGCTCACCTATGCGCAGAACGAACTCGCGGTGGCACCGCAGCTCGCCTTCCTGCCGGGTATTTGCATCGCCGTCACGGCCCTGGGATTCACCCTGCTGGGTGAGTCCCTGCGGGAAGCCCTCGATCCGAAAACCAGGCGCAAATAGGCCGGTAGGGCACAGCCCGGAAACGGCAAAAGGGCCCGCATCCCCAGTCTGGGATGCGGGCCCTTTCGCTGTGGGCTAGGACGCCATTTCGTCCTGGATGTTCAGCTCATTGCCCGGTATGGAGGCGAGCAGCTTGCGCGTGTACGGGTGGCGCGGGTTCTGGAAGACTTCCTCCGACGTCGCCGCCTCCACCAGTTCACCGTCCTTCATCACGCACACGTAATCCGAGATCAGCCGCACTACGGCCAGGTCATGGCTGATGAAGAGGTAGCTCAGTCCCAGGTCCCGCTGGAGGTCTCCGAGCAGTTTGAGGATCTGGGCCTGCACCAGCACGTCCAGGGCCGAGACGGGCTCGTCACAGACAATCAGTTCCGGATTCAGCGCCAGCGCACGGGCGATCGCCACGCGCTGCCGCTGTCCGCCGGAAAGCTCAGCCGGATAGCGGCGCAGCATGGATGCCGGGAGGGCAACCTGTTCCATCAGCTCACGGACCCGTGCGGAGCGCTCCTGCCGGTTGCCGCGCTTGTACGTCTTCAGCGGCTCCTCAAGGATCCGTTCAATCGTGAACATGGGGTCCAGGGAGGAATACGGGTCCTGGAAAATCGGCTGGACCCGCTGGCGGAAATCACTCAGCCTGCCTTTCTCAAGGGTGGCGATGTCCACGCCGTCGAACGTCATTGAACCGCTCGTCGGCTCAATGAGCTTGAGCAGCATCCGCGCGGTGGTGGTCTTGCCCGAACCGGATTCTCCGACAATTGCCACGGTGCTTCCCCGCGGAATCTCCAGGCTCACGTTCTTCACCGCATGGAAGTCCCCGGATTTGCCGCGGGTCTTGTAGACCTTGCTGAGGTCACGGATTTCAACGATGTTGTCCGGAGCGGCTTCAGGGGCCGCTGTCCCGGCGGACCGGGCCGGCGTCTCCTCGACGACGGCGAGGCGCTCCTCGGCAGGCGCCACGAACGCTCCCGGACGGAGGCGGACGGCGGCGACGCTGGGAGCCGCGCTGACCAGCGACTTGGTGTACGGGTGCTGGGGATCCTCGAGGAGCTGGCGCGCCGGGCCCGTCTCGACGACTTCGCCGCGGTGCATGACCACCAGGTCCGAGGCGCGCTCCGCGGCCAGGCCAAGGTCGTGGGTAATGAGCAGCACGGAAGTACCAAGTTCATCCGTCATCCGGCCAATCTGGTCCAGGATGGTGCGCTGCACCGTGACGTCCAGGGCACTGGTAGGTTCATCCGCGATCAGCAGGCGCGGGCGGCAGGCCAGGCCAATGGCAATCAGCGCCCGCTGGCGCATGCCTCCGGAGAATTCGTGGGGGTACTGCTTGGCACGTTCAGCGGCGTCGGGCAGTCCGGCCGCGGTCAGCACCTCAATGACCTTGCGGTCCACATCCCTGGACGTCGCCATGCCGTGCACCAGGAGGGTCTCGGCAACCTGCGTGCCGATCTTCGTCACGGGGTTGAGGTTGGACATGGGGTCCTGGGGGACCAGGCCAATCGAGCGGCCCCGGATGGCACGCATCTTGGACTCGGGCAGCCCCACCAGCTCCTGCCCGTCAAAACGGATACTGCCGGAGGAGACTTTTCCGTTCCCCGGCAGCAGTCCGATCACCGCCATCGCCGTCGTCGACTTACCGGAACCGGATTCGCCCACGATGGCCAGGGTTTTCCCGGCGCCGAGGCTGAATCCGGCCTTGCGTACCGCCTGCACGGGGCCATCCATGGTTTGGAAGCCAACGGCGAGATCGGTCACTTCGAGCAGCGGAGATTCAGGGCTGGTTTCAGTCATTTCCATATCCTGCCTTACCAAAGCCCTGTTGTGAGGCAACTCTCACCCGGCTTTACCGGTTTTTTATCATTTAGACTAAGAAATCCACCGCCCAGGCCGGGATGGTGCCTGCCTCGAGGAGAACCCAGCAGCTGTGACTAAATCCGCCACGCGGCGCTCCGTGATCAAAGCTTCAGCCATTGCCGCCGCCCTTGCCCTGACCGGGTGCACCGCTGCGCGGCCGGAGGAAGAATCCCCGAGCGGATCACCCTCGGCCTCCGCTGCCGGCGTTCCAGCTGCCGCCTTCGCCTTCGCCACTGCTGCGCGGCCGTCCGGGCTCGATCCGTTCCTGGCAGTGGACACTGAGTCCCATCGGGTGACCCGGCAGATCCTGGAGACGCTCGTCGGCGTCGATCCCCTCACCTCGGCACCGGTTCCCGCACTGGCCGAAGAATGGGACGAGTCCGATGACGGTCGGACCTACGATTTCACCCTGCGCCGCGGGGTCACCTTCCACGACGGCACTGAGTTCAATGCGGAGGCGGTGTGCGCGAACTTCGACCGCTGGTACAACCTGCCCTCCGCCGCCCGGGGGCCGGAGGTGCTGATGTTCAGCTCCGTCTTCAAGGGGTTTGCCGACACGCCGGACCTTTCGGCCTTCAAGTCATGTGTTCCCACCGGTGAATTCACGTTCCGGCTGGAACTGACCACCCGCCTGCCGGGCCTCATCCCGGCCCTGGCAGCCCCGGCATTCGCCATCTCCTCCCCGGCGGCCCTTGCCGAGGGAAATGCAGACAAGCTCACTGAGGACCGTAACGGAACGCGGCTTTCGGCCTACGCCCAGCACCCGGTTGGGACCGGCCCGTTTATGTTCTCCAGCTGGGAAGAGGACGAACTTTCCCTCGTTTCCTACCCGGGCTACTGGGGAGACCAGGGGCAGATCAGCAACCTGGTGTTCCGTACGATCACCAGCCCTGAGTCTCGGCTCCGTGCGCTGAAGAACGGCGAGGTGGACGGCTATGACCTGGTGACCGTCTCCGACGTCGGCGAACTGGCCCGTGCTGGCATGCAGATCCTGCAGCGGGATCCCTACTCCATCCTGTACCTGGGCATCAACCAGAACTTCCCCGGGTTGGACGAGCCTAAGATGCGCCAGGCCATTGCCCATGCCATCGACAAGCCTGCGCTGCTGGAGGGGCTGTTCCTGAACGGGACCAAGTCGGCCAACCAGTTCCTTCCGGAGAAGCTCGGCCTGCGCTCCGAGAACGTAACCAACTACGGCCACAACCCCGAGCGTGCCAAGGAGCTTCTCGAGGAGGCGGGATACGCCGGCGAGGAACTGCCGTTCTACTACCCCCGCCGCGTCACCCGCGCCTACCTGCCCAACCCGGAGAAGGTCTACGCGGAACTCAGCCGGCAGCTGACGGCGGCAGGCTTCAATATCCGCCCGGTGCCGATGGAATGGTCCGAGGGATACCTGGAAGCAGTCTCCAAGGACGGCAACCGGGCACTGCACCTGTCCGGCCTCTCGGGCAGCTACATGGATGCGGATAATTTCATCGGCACGCTGTTCGGTTCCTACACGGAGGAATTCGGGTACGAGGACGCACAGCTCTTCACCAAGGTCGACCGCGCCCGTACGCTGGGCGACTCCGAAGAACGGGCCGAGGCCTACCGCTCAATTTCGGACCGGATTTCAACGCGGGTGCCTGCAGTTCCGCTGGCGTTTCCCATCTCTACCCTCACTGTCTCGCCTCGGGTCTCCCAGTACCCAACGTCGCCGCTGCTCAATGAGGTCTTCAATAACATCCGCCTCACGGACTAGCGTGTATGTTCGGGCCGGGGAACATCCCGGCCGGAATTTTAGTAAGCACCACCGGGAGAGATAGTCTTCTAGGGCTAGCGTCCACGTGACTGGAGATATGAAGTTGAGTGCTGAGAGCCCGGCGGAGAAGTCCGCAAACAGAACTGATGTACTGCTGATCGGCGGCGGCATCATGAGCGCGACCCTCGGGGCGTTCCTGAAGCAGCTGGCACCGGACTGGGACATTTCCCTCTATGAGCGGATGGACCGCGCCGGAACCGAGAGCTCTGATCCCTGGAACAACGCCGGCACCGGCCACGCGGCACTCTGCGAGCTGAACTACAGCCCGGCAGGTCCGGACGGCACCGTTGACCCGGCAAAGGCGATCGGCATCAACGAGCAGTTCCAGGTCTCCCGCCAGTTCTGGTCCCACCTGGTGGAAAAGGGCGATATCTCCGGCGGTTTCATCAACCCGCTGCCCCACATGAGCTTTGTCTGGGGGAACGCGCACGCGGAATACCTGCGCAAGCGCTATGAGTCCCTCAGCGCCCAGCCGCTGTTCAAGACCATGGAGTTTTCCGAGGACCACAGCAAGATTGCCGAGTGGGCTCCTCTGCTAATGCAGGGCCGTGACTCCGGCCAGCGCGTTGCAGCGTCCCGCGTCGCCGGCGGCACCGACGTCGACTTCGGTGCCCTCACCCGCGAACTCGTGAACTTCCTCGGTGCCAACGGCGCCGACCTCAACTTCGGCCACGAGGTCACCAACCTCACCCGCAACTCGGGCGGCGGCTGGGACGTGACGGTCCGCAACCGCGCCACCAAGGCTTCCAAGACGGTCTCGGCGCGCTTCGTCTTCATCGGCGGAGGCGGCGGTGCCCTGCACCTGCTGCAGCGCTCCGGCATTCCCGAAGGCAAGGGCTTTGGCGGCTTCCCCGTCTCCGGCCAGTTCCTGCGCTCCACTGACGAGTCGATCATTTCCGCCCACAACGCCAAGGTTTACGGCCAGGCATCGGTCGGTGCACCGCCCATGTCCGTCCCGCACCTCGACACCCGGTTCGTGGACGGAAAGAAGTCCCTGCTCTTCGGCCCGTACGGCGGTTTCTCCCCCAAGTTCCTCAAGAACGGTTCCCTGACCGACCTGCCGTTCTCCGTGCGCCCGCACAACTTGGTGCCGATGCTGGCCGTGGCCAAGGACAACATGTCCCTGGTGAAGTACCTCGTCACCGAGGTCCTGAAGTCCCGCGAAGGCAAGACCAAGGCGCTGCGCGAGTTCTACCCGGAGGCCGTTACCGAGGGCTGGGACCTCATCACGGCCGGCCAGCGGGTCCAGGTCATCAAGAAGGATCCGAAGAGCGGAGGCGTGCTGCAGTTCGGCACCGAGCTCATCACTTCCGCGGACGGCACCGTGGGCGCACTGCTCGGTGCCTCCCCGGGAGCTTCCACTGCCCCGCCCATCATGATCAACCTGATGAAGCGCTGCTTCCCGGCGGAGTTCCCGGGCTGGGAAGCCAAGATCAAGGAAATGATCCCCGGCTACGGCGTCAAGCTCAACGAGAATGAGTCCCTGGCAGATGAGATCATCGCCGAAACCAACCGTGTGCTGAAGCTGGCGTAGGAGCCGCAGCACTCCCTCGGTGTCCCGGACTGCAGCTGCAGTCCGGGACACCTGTGTTTAAGGCCGGCCCGGGGATTCGCCTGCCCCCTCCAGCACCGGTGCAGGCGGACGGGAGGACGTATACGCGCACGTATGATGAATCCGTCTACGAATAAAGGCAGGTTCATGGATCGTCTGGCCAAACTCTCGCTCGCCAACCGGGCGCTGATCGCCCTCATCACAGTCTTTGTAGCGGTCTTCGGCGTGATCTCGCTGAATTCCCTCAAGCAGGAGCTCATTCCCGCGCTGGAGTTCCCCCAGATCACCGTCATTACCGCTCTGCCGGGCGCTTCGCCCGAAGTCGTGGATGCACAGATCAGCGAGCCGCTCGAGGCCGCCCTCACCGCAGTCGAAGGACTGGAGTCATCCTCCGCGACGTCGCGGTCTTCAATCTCCGCCATCAACCTCACGTTTGCCTACGGTACGGACCTTGACCGTGCCCGCGGCCAGGTTGACCGTGCCATCTCCAACGCGCGCCAGTCGCTCCCGGATGACGTCAACCCGCAGTCCCTGGCGGGAAGCATCAGTGACTTCCCCATCGTCTACCTGGCCGTCTCCAGCGACACATCCCTTAGCGAGCTGAACTCCGAGCTGCAGCGGCTGACGGTTCCCCGGCTGCAGAAGATCGAGGGCGTCCGTACCGCCGAAGTGACCGGCGGATCCCAGCGGCACGTCGCGATCACCCCGGACCAGGCGGCCCTCGCGGCGCTGGGGGCATCGCCGTCGTCCATTGCCTCGGCGCTGGAGAACAGCGGCGCGCTGATCCCCGCCGGCACGGTCCAGGAGGAAAGCCGTTCGCTCTCCATCCAGGTGGGCAGCCCGCTGGATTCGCTCGAGAAGATTTCGGCGCTGCCCATCGAGGCGGAGGGCACGTCGCCGGGCGCCGCCCCGCCAACAATCGGCGACGTCGCCACGGTTGAAATCACCGACGACGAGCAGACCTCCATCACGCGCACCAACGGCGAAGCCACTCTGGCGATCTCCATCACCAAGACCCCGGCCGGAGATACCGTGGGCATCTCCCACGAGGTCCTGGACCTCATCCCCTCGCTGCAGGATGAGCTGGGTAACGGCGCGAAGTTCACCGTGATCTTCGACCAGGCCCCGTTCATTGAAAAGTCGATCTCCGACCTCACCACTGAAGGCCTGCTGGGCCTGGGCTTCGCCGTCCTGGTGATCCTTGTGTTCCTGCTCTCGGTCCGTTCCACGCTGGTGACGGCCATTTCGATTCCGCTGTCCCTGCTGGTGACCTTCATTGGCCTGCTGGCGTTCGGCTACTCGCTGAACATCCTGACCCTGGGAGCGCTGACCATCGCGATCGGCCGGGTGGTGGATGACTCGATTGTGGTCATCGAGAACATCAAGCGGCATCTTGGCTACGGCGAAGAGAAGCGCACCGCCATCCTCACGGCCATCCGCGAAGTTGCCGGAGCCGTTACCGCCTCCACGCTGACCACGGTCGCCGTTTTCGCTCCCATTGTGTTTGTGGGCGGGCTGGCGGGAGAACTGTTCCGCCCGTTTGCCGTCACCACCTCCCTGGCCCTGCTGGCCTCGCTTCTGGTGTCACTGACGATTGTTCCGGTGCTGGCCTACTGGTTCCTGAAGTCCTCCAAGCCGGTCCGCGATCCGGAGGCACACCGGGCCGAAGTCGAAGCACGGGAGCAGAAGACCTTCCTGCAGCGCGGCTACCTTCCCGTCCTCCGCGGCACGCAGCGCCACCCCGTCTACACCCTCCTCGCCGGCGTCGTGATCCTCATCGGCACGGCCGCACTCACCCCGCTCCTGCAGACCAACCTGCTGGGCGACACCGGCCAGAACACGTTCAGCGTGCGCCAGGAACTTCCGGCCGGCAGTTCGCTCCAGACCACGTCCGCTGCAGCCGAATCGGTGGAGGAAGTGCTCTCCGGCACCGAAGGCATCAAGGACGTCCAGGTCACCATGGGAACCTCGACGTCGGGAATCGCCGCGTTCACTGCCGGCGGCGCCTCGGTGGCCAACTTCACGGTCATCACCGAGCAGGACGTGGACCAGGTTGAGCTGCGTGAGACAGTCCGACGGGAGCTGGAAGAGCTGGGCGAGGAAGCCGGCGAGGTTTCCCTTGGTACCCAGGGCGGCGGCTTCGGCACGTCCAACACCGTGGACATCGAGGTTTCCGCCGGGGACCCCGCTGAACTCCAGCCCGCATCGGATGCCCTGGTGGCGGCCATGTCCGCCCTGCCGGGAGTAGCCGAGGCCACGTCCAACCTGTCCAGCGCCGAACCGGTGGTCCAGGTCACGATCGACCGAGCCAAGGCCGTAGCGGCCGGGCTGGACGAGCAGCAGGTGGCCGGCATCCTGGCCTCCACGCTGAGCCCGCTTCCAGGCGGTACCGTCCAGCTCGGTACGGAGGACCTCCCGGTGCTTATCGGTGACGGAACCGAGGTAACCACCCTGGACCAGCTCTCCGGGATTGTGGTGCCGACAGCCGGCGGGCCCGTACCGCTGAGTGACCTGGCCGTCGTCGAAGAAGTACAGGTACCGACGTCGGTCTCCTCCTCGGGAGGGGAACGCACGGCAGTTGTTTCGGTTACTCCGTCCGGTGACGACCTTGGCGGGGCAATCGCCGAGGTCCAGGCCGAGCTGGCCAACGTGGATCTGCCCACCTCGGTGACCGCAACGCTCAGCGGCGCTGCCACCCAGCAGAATGAGTCCTTCACCCAGCTGGGCCTGGCGCTGCTCGCGGCTATCGCGATCGTCTACGTGATCATGGTTGCTACCTTCAAGTCCCTTATCCAGCCGCTCATCCTGCTGGTCTCAGTGCCCTTTGCAGCTACCGGCGCGATCATTGCCCTCCTCATTGCGAACGTGCCGCTGGGCCTGCCCTCCCTGGTGGGCCTGCTCATGCTGGTGGGGATCGTGGTGACCAACGCTATTGTGCTGATGGACCTCATCAACCAGTACCGCAGGCCACAGGGGCGCGAAGCCGGCATGAACGTGCGGGAGGCGATCGTCCGCGGTGCCCGGCAGCGCCTGCGTCCCATCCTCATGACGGCGCTGGCCACCATCCTGGCGCTGACGCCGATGGCACTGGGCGTCACGGGCGAAGGCGGATTCATTTCCCGGCCGCTGGCGATCGTCGTCATTGGAGGCCTGATCTCCTCCACGGCGCTCACCCTGGTCCTGGTGCCCGTCCTCTACCAGCTGGTTGAAGGGCCCCGGGAACGCCGGGCCAGGGCACGGGAAGAGCGGGCCGAACGTGAGCGCCTCGAGGCAGAAGCTGCCGGCTGACCCTTAGCCTTGGAACCGACGGCAGTGCCGGACCCCTGCGGGTGCCGGCACTGACGGGTTTAACGGACCGGAACCGGGGGAATGAAATTCGGGGGCTACCTGTTGTAGACTCACAGTAGATGCAAATGCATCTACCTTCCCCGGGGCCAGCTGCCGCCGGGAAAGCGCTGCAACAGGAGGACACCATGCAGATCGGCGTATTCAGCGTCAGCGACATCACCCGCGACCCGGTTACCGGCCGGATGCCCACGGAAGGCGAGCGCATCAAAGCCGCGGTTGCCATCGCCCGCAAGGTCGAAGAGATCGGCATGGATGTCTACGCCACCGGCGAGCACCACAACCCGCCGTTCTACGCCTCCTCCCCCACTACGCTGCTTGGCTACATCGCCGCCCAGACCGAGAGGATCATCCTCTCCACCGCCACCACGCTGATCACCACGAATGATCCGGTGAAGATCGCCGAGGACTTCGCGATGCTGCAGCATCTCTCCGACGGCCGCACCGACCTGGTTCTGGGCAGGGGCAACACGGCCCCCGTGTACCCCTGGTTCGGCAAGAGCCCGCAGGATTCAGTGGACCTCACGGTGGAGAATTACAACCTGCTCCGCCAGTTGTGGGACAAGGAAACCGTTAACTGGCAGGGCAAGTTCCGCACCCCGCTGCAGAACTTCACCTCCACTCCCCGGCCGCTCGACGGCGTCGCGCCCTTCGTCTGGCACGGTTCAATCCGTACGCCCCAGGTCGCTGAAATTGCCGCCTACTTCGGCGACGGCTTCTTCGCCAACAACATCTTCTGGCCGAAGGAGCACTACATGCAGCTGATCGGCCTGTACCGCGAGCGCTACGAGCACTACGGCCACGGTTCAGCCGACCAGGCGATCGTGGGCCTTGGCGGACAGTTCTTCATGCGGAAGAACTCCCAGGACGCAGTGAACGAATTCCGCCCGTACTTCGACAACGCCCCCGTATACGGCCACGGCCCCTCGATGGAGGACTTCACGGCACAGACCCCGCTGACGGTGGGAAGCCCGCAGGAGGTCCTGGAGAAGACGCTCACCTTCCAGGAGTACTTCGGGGACTACCAGCGCCAGCTCTTCCTCATTGACCACGCCGGCCTGCCGCTGAAGACCGTGCTGGAGCAGCTGGATCTCTTCGGCGAGTACGTGCTGCCCGAGCTTCGCCGGGAACTTGACTCCCGCCGTCCGGCGCACGTGCCGGACGGACCCACCCACGCCGGACGAGTGGCGGCTCGCGAGGACTCGGTGTCCGCTTCCACCCCGGTAACTTCAGTAGGCTAAAGGCATGAGTTCCGAGACCATCCACGCAACCACCGTCAAAGAAACCGCCGAGGCGTGGGAATCCCTGTTCCGGGCACAGGTGGGCGTCATGCGCCGGCTGCAGCGCGACCCGGAGTTCAAGGAACTCACCATGCGCGAGTATGACGTGCTCTTCAACCTGAGCCGCTGCCCCACCGGCTGGACCCGCCTCAATGAGCTCAACGAGCATCTGCTGATCAGTCAGCCCAGCCTCTCCCGGATGGTGGAGCGGCTGGAGAACAAGGGACTGGTCCAGCGCCGGCCTGCCCGGAAGGACCAGCGGGGTGTTGAGCTGTCCCTGACGGAAGAAGGCCGGGCGGTGCAGAAGCGCCTGGGCCGGATCCATGTCCGGGGTATCCACGACCTCCTGGCTCCGGCGCTGACGGGCCAGGAACTGGCTCAGGTCAAGGAACTCATGGACAAGCTCCTGGCCGGCTTGAACTCCGAGGGGCCGGTCAGCGCCGACGGGCGGCAGGCAGGGGCCTAGGCCTCCGCCTGACCAGGGGGCTGTGGCCAGGCTACCTGGCTGCCGTGTCCCCGGCCCCGGCGCCGCTGTTCCCGGCAATCCCGCTTTCCGGAAGAATCGGCGGATCAGCAAAGGCCAGCCGGGGAACCAGCAGCAGCGCGGCCGCAGCGGCGAACGCCGTCACGGAGCAGACCGCCCACACCGTGAGATAACCGGACAAGGGTGCCGCCGTCGCAGCGCCGGCCACTGTGCCTAGTGACTCACCGGCCGCGCTGAGCAGCGCAATCCCAAACACCGCCGAGGCAAAGGACCCGCCAATCGTCTTGGTGGTGTTGGTGAGCCCCGTTGCCATACCGGTCCGGTTCAGCGGTGCAGCCGCGGCGGCAGCGGAAGGCAGCGCTGCCACCAGCGCACCCGAGCCCAGGCCCGCAATCACCATGTTGGTCAGTGTCTGGGCCAGGGAATCGTGGAACGGCAGGAACAGTCCGTACCCAATGCCAACCACTGCTGCCGCCCCGGACAGGGTTATCCGTGGAGTGCTCAGCTTCGCGGCCAGCGGGAACAGCAGCGCACCCGCCAGCACGGACAGGACGTACGCTCCAATGATCAGCGACACGGATCCGGCTTCCAGCCCCAGCCCGTAGCCGTGCACGTCCCGGTCTGTCCGGGCGAAAGTCGACATGGGCGCCTGGGCGCCCAGCACGGAGATGCCGAACAGGCCGGCTGTCAGCTGGACGGGCCACATGGTGGGCGCACACAGCATGCGGATGTCCACCAGCGGCTCGTCGAGGCGGAGCTGGTAGCGCACGAACGGAATGAACGCCGCAAGGCCGGCAGCCAGCACGGCCCAGACCCACCACGTTCCGGGACCGTTGATGCGCAGGAACGTGAGCCCGGAAGTGAGCAGCAGCAGCCCAACAGCCAGCAGGGCGAAGCCCCGCACGTCCAGGGCGCCGCTGGCTTTCAGTCCTGACTCGGGTACGCCGAACCGGATGGTGAGGATGCAGAGGGTGGCCGCTGCGGCAGGAACCATCAGGGTAAGCCGCAGGTCGCCTCCGAAGACGTCCACCAGTGCACCGGCGGCGAGCGCCCCGGCGATGACGCCGAACTGCAGCCCGCCCACCAGCACTCCGGCTGCCTTGCGGGTTACCGCCGCCCGGTTAGGGGCCGACGCCGCCCGCGCGAAAATGAGCGCGACTTCCAACGGCAGCCACACCACGTAGAACCCCTGCAGGGACCACGCCACGAGGAAGGTCCAAAAGTCCGGTGCGAAGGCTACGCCCCAGGAGGCTGCCGCCGTCAGCACGGTGGAAACCAGCAGGATGCGTTTATGTCCGTACATGTCCCCCAGCCGTGCCAGGACAGGCACGGCCAGGGCACTGAACATCAGCTGCGCCGCCTCGAACCAGTTGACGTCGCCGTCGGCAATCCCGAGGTTGCGGGCAATGTCGGTGAGGATCGGAGTGTAGTACCCCTGCAGGATTCCGCTGGTGATCTCGACAAGCACCAGGAAGAACACAATGGGACCGAGGGCGCGCATCAGGGCACTAGCCCCTGGAGCAGGCGCCGGTAGAACGTAATACCCTCACCGAACGTCTGGATGGAAAGCTTCTCGTTATCCGCATGGATGGATGCTCTCGCCGCCTTGTCCATGCGGAACGGTGCAAAGCGGTAGACCGCGTCGCTGATCGCAGTGAAACGGCGTGCGTCTGTTCCGCCGAGCATGATGTAGGGCGCGGCGATGGCATCCGGGAACACCTCGCGGACCGCCTCCTCCAGCGCGGCGAACTGCGCGTTCGACGTCGAGGAGACCGGGGACGGTTCGCTGCCTTCCACCACCCGCAGCGAGACTCTACGGTCCCGCACCGTACGCCGCATCCGTGCCAGCACGGAGTCGATGCTCTCTCCCGGTGCGATCCGGACGTTCGCGTTGGCGGTAGCCCGCGTGGGCAGGACGTTGGCGGCCTTTGAACCAGCCAGCTGTGTGAGGGCCACGGTGGTGCGGGCCAGGGCATTGGGCTCTCCGCCCAGGGCACTGAAAACCCGGGTCAGCGGACGCCGCAGGGCACCGGCACGGGCAAACAGTGCCGCCGGCAGCGGGGATGCCCCGGCCGCCAGCCGCCCCAGCATTTCGATGGTGACGGGGTGCAGGGAGGCGGGAAAAGGCCTGCGGTCCAGGCGTACGACGGCGCGTGCCAGCCGGGCAGCGGCCCCGAGACGGTTGGGCGTGGACGCATGGCCTCCCGGGTCATCGACTGAGAGTTCAACATCGAGGATGCCCTTTTCGGAGACGCCGATGACGGCGACCGGCGCTTTGACGAACGGGAAGGCCTGGCCGGCGACGGCCCCGCCCTCATCGAGTACCAGCCACGGGCGCACGCCGCGGTCCTGCAGGAGCGCTGCGGCCCGGGCTGCGGTGTCACCGGCGGTCTCCTCGTTGTCCCCGAAGGACAGCCAAACGGTACGGGCAGGGGTGAACCCTTCCTCAAGCAGGGTCTCGACGGCTTCCAGGATCGCCGCCAGCGACCCCTTGTCATCGAGTGCCCCGCGGCCGTGGATGCATCCGTCAGCCAGGACACCGGCAAAGGGCGGGTGCTCCCAGGTCGAATCGTCCTGGACCGGCACCACGTCGTAGTGCGCCATCAGCACCACCGGATCGAGTGTCTCTTCCCTGCCGGGCCAGCGGAACAGGAGTCCGCCGCCGACTTCCTCGCGGGTCAGATGCTCGTGGACCAGCGGGAAGAGGACGGTGAGTTCGCCGCGGAACCGGGCGAACTCGGCGTCGTCCACTTCCTCCGGTATGCGGGACGAAACCGTGCGGCAGGCGATGAGCCGGGACAGCTTGGGAGCCGCGGCTTCTCCCCTGTCCGCTGGCCGCAGTCCGGCCGGGGATGTGATGTGCATTACTGCAGTGTAGGACTGCGGTGTTACCGGCAGGTTTTGCGACGCAATGCTACGTGCCACCGTTTCGGCGGTAGCTAATCAGGGCAGGTGATGGGGCGCTGCGCCTAGCTGCGGGTCCCGGCTGGACCCGCCAGCCTCCGAACCCGTTCCACGGCGCCGCTGAGGGCCCGCGCGGCCAGTGCAACCTCGCTTTCCCGAACCGACGGCGGAAAACTGAGGCGGACCGCAGTCTGCGCGGTTTCCCTGTCCATCCCCATGGCGGTCAGCACTGCGGAGGGCTCATCCGAACCTGCCGCGCACGCCGAGCCGGAGGAACAGAGCACCCCTGCCCGCTCAGCTTCCAGCAGGACAGACTCGCCGCTGGTTCCGGGGAAGCAGAAGGAAGCATGCCCGGGCAGCCTGTCCGTCCGGTGACCGGTCAGCAGGGCTCCGGGCACTGAGTCCAGGACCGTCTCAATGAGGTAGTCGCGCAGTTTTGCGGCACGGGGTGCGGCTGCCTGGCGTTCCTGGTCTGCGAGCTTCAAGGCCGTAGCCATGGCAACCGCACCGGCAACGTTCTCGGTCCCTGACCGGCGGCCGCGTTCCTGGCCGCCGCCGTGAAGCAGCGGTTCAAGGGGCAGGACACCGCGGACGTACAGCACGCCGCAACCCTTGGGTGCGCCAAGCTTGTGGCCGGAAATGCTCATCGCGTCGATTCCCGTACCGGTTACGGAGACCGGCAGCCAGCCGGCGGCCTGCACTGCGTCCGTGTGGAACGGTATGCCGCGGGCCCGGCACGCGGCGGCGATCTCCGCGACCGGCTGGAGTGTTCCCACCTCGTTGTTGGCCGTCATGATGGTGCACAGGGTGGTGTCATGTGTCAGCGCCGCTTCCACCGCGGCAGCATCCACCAGTCCCGTTCCGTCTACCGGGACCAGGGTGATGCGGAAGCCATGGAAGCGCTGCAGGTAGGCCAGGGACTCCAGCACGGCCGGATGCTCGACGGCGCTGGAGACAATGTGCCGTCCCTGCGGCGAGGCCAGTGCCACACCCTTGATGGCCAGGTTGTCCGCCTCGGTGCCGCCGGATGTGAAGACAATGTCTCCTGGCCGGACGCCGAGCACGTCCGCAGCGGTGCGCCGGGCATAGTCCAGGGCGCGGGCCGCCGTCTCACCCGCCGAATGTGTGCTGGAGGGGTTGCCGAAATCGCTGGTGTACAGGGGCGCCAGCGCCGCCAGCACTTCGGGCCGGACCGGTGTGGTGGCTGCGGCGTCGAAGTAGATCATGCGCGGATGTCCAGGCCCAGGTCCAGCGCACGGACACTGTGGGTCAGGGCGCCGGCGGAGATGATGTCCACGCCCGTGGCCGCAATCGCGGCCACGGTGTCCAGCCGGACGTTGCCGCTGGCCTCGGCCAGCGCCCGTCCGTCGATGGCCTCCACCCCGCGGCGCAGGTCTTCGATGCTGAAGTTATCCAGCAGTACCGTGTCCGCTCCGCCGGCCAGCACAGCTTCGATCTGTTCCAGGGAATCCACTTCCACCTCGAAATGCACGGTGTGGGAGAGCCCGTCCTTGGCCTGGCGGAGTGCGGATGCCAGGTCTGCACCGGATGCGGCCAGGACGGCCAGGTGGTTGTCCTTTGCCATGACTGCGTCGGACAGCGAATAGCGGTGGTTGAACCCGCCTCCGCAGCGCACTGCGTAGCGTTCGAGCGCCCGCAGCCCCGGGGTTGTCTTGCGGGTGTCGGCGATGCGCGCGCCGGTGCCTTCGGTTTCGGCAACGAAGCGGGCCGTCAGGGTGGCGATCCCGGAGAGCCGCTGGGCAAGGTTCAGGGCCACCCGTTCGGCGGCGAGGATGGTCCTGGCCGGCCCGCTGATTTCGGCGAGGATTCCTCCGGCATCGAACCGCTCGCCGTCACGGACCAGGCTGATCACTGCCGCGCCGGGGCCGGCGAGCCGAAACGCGGCCTCGATGACCTGCGTGCCGCAGAAGATGCCCTCTTCCCTGGCGGTCAGGAAGGCAGTGGCGTCGGCGTCCTCGGGGATCAGGGCAAGCGACGTGAGGTCTCCCCACGGTGCATCCTCTGCGAGCGCAGCCGCGACCACGTGGTCAACCGCGGGGCCGGGAACGGGCAGCGGTGACGCCCCGGCGTTTGGCGGCAGCGGTTTGGGCGAGGGGGTTTCAGTCGGCGGCAGGGTATTCGTCATCTGGGTATTTCCGTTCTTGGGTCAGGCAAATTCCGGGAGCGGGACGGTGCCCGGGCGATGGATGGCAGGTGCAGCCGGTGTTCCGGGCACCCCCTGCGGAGCGTCGGTGCGGAAATGCGCGCCGATCGATACACTCCTGCGCAGCGCGGCTCCAACGACCAGCCGGGCGCAGGTGAGCAGGTTGGCGTCTTCGAGGGCCCTGATGTGTCCTTCCCTGCCGGAAAGAACCGGCAGGGCGCCGTCGAGCACGCCTGCTGCCTCGCGCAGTCCGGCCGCACTGCGCAGCACCCCGGCTTTCTCCCACATCAGGGACTGCAGGGCGGTGCGCCCGAACGGCTGCGTTCCGGACGGGGCTTCCAGCGCGTGCTGGGAGGACGGGGAGGACGCCGTCCCGGAACAGGGAGTGCCGGCGGCCTCCGGGACTCGGCGGATTCCCGCCCACAGCCCCGCGGGTGTCCCGGCGTCCCACGCCCGTCCGGCGTCCGGCGCAGTGCAGGCCGCAGCAGCTCTGGCTCCAAAGACCAGGCCTTCCAGCAGGGAGTTCGAGGCAAGCCGGTTGGCTCCGTGGACTCCGGTACAGGCAGCCTCTCCCGCCGCGTAGAGCCCTGGAACGGAGGTCCGGCCGGACAGGTCCGTGGCAACGCCGCCCATCCAGTAGTGTGCTGCCGGCACTACCGGCAGCAGTTCGCGTTCCCAGTCGAATCCGTGTGCGGCGGTGACCTCGGCCAGGCCCGGGAATCGGCTGGCCAGGAATCCGGGCCCCCGGCGCCGGGCCACCCCGGTGGCATCCAGCCAGACGGTGTCCTCCCCCGTGCCCTCCCCCGTGCCTTCCCCCGCGCCCTCCCCCGTGGCCGCCAGGTGCCGGACGATCGAACGGGAGACGACGTCGCGCGGCGCCAGCTCGGCGTCGCGGTGGTAGCCGGTCATGAACCTGCCGCCCCGGCTGTCGCGGAGCACCGCGCCCTCACCGCGGACCGCTTCGGAAATCAGCGGGGTGCCGGGTACGGCGAGCGCCGTGGGATGGAACTGGAAGAACTCCTCGTCCCTCGTTGCCGCCCCCGCTCGCCGGGCCAGGGCAATTCCGTCTCCAGTGGAACCGGCAGGGTTGGTGGTGTGCCGGTAGAGTTCGCCTGCTCCGCCCGTTGCCAGGACAACGGCGTCCACGGCGAGCCGCTGCCCGCGCCCCTCTGTCAGGACCTCCAGCCCGGAGACACTGCCACCGGTGAGAACCACGCGAACGGCGAACGCGTTCTCCAGGATGGTGATCCGGGGATGCGGGCGCACAGCCGCAATGAGTGCCGCGGCGATGCCCGCACCGGTGGCGTCCCCGCCAATGTGCAGGATCCGCCGGGCCGTATGGGCGGCTTCCCGGGCAAGCGCCGGTGACCCGTCGGGATTGGCATCGAAGGTAGTGCCGAGCTTTTGCAGGCGCCGGATGTGGGCTCCGGCTTCCCGGCAGAGCGCTGTGGCAGCGGCACGATTTCCTGTCCAGGCGCCCGCCGACAGGGTGTCCTCGCAGTGGGAGGCCGGCGTGTCCCCGCTGGAGGACTCCATGACAGCGGCGATTCCTCCCTGTGCGTGCCAGGTGCTGCTGTGCTGCAGCGCGGACTTGGACACCAGCAGCACCGGGGTGTGCTGCTCCGCTGCGCAGAGCGCCGCGTACAGGCCGGCGATCCCGCTGCCAACAACGGCGATGCTCAAGGCCGGACCGCCAGCATCCGTTCCAGGGCCATGCGGGCGGCGGCCGCTGCCGCGTCCGGCACGGCGATCCGGTTGCGGACCTCTCCGGACATGAGTCCCTCAAGCACCCAGGCGAGGTAGCCGGGATGGATGCGGTACATGGTGGAGCATGGGCAGATGACCGGGTCGAGGCAGAAGATAGTGTGTTCCGGATGCTGTGCAGCCAGCCGGTTCACCATGTTGATTTCGGTACCTATAGCGAAGGTGCTTCCGGCGGGCGCCGCGGCTATGGCTTTCTGGATGTAGTCCGTGGAGCCGGATTCGTCAGCGGCATCCACGACGGGCATGGGGCATTCGGGATGCACAATCACCCGGACACCGGGGTGGTCGGCCCTGGCCTGCTCTATCTGTCCTACTGTGAAGCGCTTGTGCACGGAGCAGAACCCGTTCCAGAGCAGGACCTTCGCCTGCAGCAGGCGTTCCGGAGTGTTTCCGCCCAGCGGGAGGCGCGGATTCCACAGGGGCATGGCTTCCAGCGGAATTCCCATGGCCTTGGCGGTATTGCGGCCCAGGTGCTGGTCCGGGAAGAAGAGGACCCGCTGGCCCCGTTCGAATGCCCATTCCAGCACAGACGCGGCGTTGGAGGATGTGCAGACAATGCCGCCGTTTTCTCCGCAGAAGGCTTTCAGTGCGGCTGAGGAGTTCATGTAGGTCACCGGGATGACCGGCTGCTTCCCGCCGCTTTCCGGTGCCCTCCCGTACAGCATGGTGAGCTGCTCCCAGCATTCGGCGACCGAATCGGCGTCGGCCATATCTGCCATGGAACAACCTGCGGCAAGGTTCGGCAGCACCACCGCCTGGTCCGGGCCGGAGAGCAGGTCCGCTGTTTCCGCCATGAAGTGGACGCCGCAGAACACGATAGCTTCGGCCTCCGGACGGCTCCTGGCTGCGCGGGCCAGCTGGAAGGAGTCCCCCACAAAGTCTGCATGCCGCACCACCTCGTCCCGCTGGTAGAAGTGCCCGAGTATCACCACACGGCTGCCCAGTGCGGCCTTGGCACGAAGGATCCGCTCGTCCAGCTCCGCCGTGCCCGCCTCGCGGTACTCGGCCGGAAGTTCCCCTTGGCGCGGTGTTCCGGCGGGGACCGGATCCGCGAGGGACGCGCCGGGCCCGTATCCAGGAACCGTGTCGAAGGACCAGGGGTCGGCGGCAAGGCCGGGGGTGCAGGTGGCGGCGGCACGTGCCTGGGCCTGGGCGGGTCCGGAAAGCAGGGCGATCCTCGTGGCTACGCTGCCGCCGGGGACCGGAACCGTTTCAGTCATGTCAGTGCTCCGTTGCTTCTGGTCTTTGGCTGGGAAAGGACTCGTCCCGGGGATCCGGGCCGGTGTAGCGGTACAGCCGCGGCGGCCGGTGCCGTCCGCCCTGGAGGTAGTGCTCAGTGGGTTCAATGTGCACCGATGCCTGCAGCTGGCGGCGGAAGTTCGCTGGGTCCAGTTCGCGTCCCAGCACGGCTTCATAGACCTCACGGACCTGTGCAAGGGTGAAGGTGGAGCCGAGGAACGCATAGGCCACGGTGCCGTACTCGAGTTTGTTGCGCAGGCGCCAGAGTGCGTACTCCACGATCTGGTTGTGGTCGAAGGCCAGCGTCCCCACCTTGTCGGCCCGGAACCAGGCAACGTTTTCGTCCTGCCTGGCCAATGCGGCCTCGTCCGGCTGGACCAGCGCCCAGTAGACGATTGAAACCACCCGGGGGGACGGTGACCGGTCCGGCCCGCCGAAGGCGTAGAGCTGTTCAAGGTACCGCGGCGTCAGTGCCGTAGTTTCCCGCAGGTTCCGGGCCGCTGCGTCCTGAAGGGATTCGCTGGGCCGCAGCGGGCCGCCGGGCAGCGCCCACAGATCCAGGTAGGGCTGCCTGATGCGGCGGACCAATGGCAGCCACAGCGTCAGGGTCCCGGTAACCGGGTCCGGGCGCAGCGCGAAAATAACCGTTGAAATGGCCAGCGACGGTGGTTCCTGTTCCCGTTCCGAAACATTGGCGTATCTGGGGCTCATTCCTGTCTGCCTTCCTGGCTGAGGACCGGAGGCCGCAGCGTGAAATAGTAAGAGTCATGCTGACTCTAACTCAGGGGACAGTAAAACGGGGTCTTTGCGAGGGGTAGATTACGCGCTCTTCCCGGGCTCGGCGGTGCCCGATCCCGCCGCTGCATGGAGCAGCGGCAGCATCCGGCCTTCGAAGTGGGTATTGAGGACGATCACGGAGGATGACCTCAGAACGGCGCCGGTAGCAACCATTGAGTCAATGACACGCTGCAGGTCGGAGTTGGACCGGGCAGCCACCCGGGCGATGAGGTCACTCTCCCCGGAGACTGTGTGGGCTTCCTGGATTTCAGGGATCTCTGCGAGCGCCGCGACGACGGCGTCATGCCCCATGTCCTGCCGGATGGTCAGCGAGCAGTATGCCGTGACAACGTAGCCGAGGGCCGCGGGGTCGAGCCGGGGCCCCCACCCCGCTATGACGCCGCTGCGCTGCATCCGATCCAGTCTTGCCTGCACCGTAGCGCGGGCAACTTTGAGGGTCCGTGAGGCTTCCAGGACCGACATTCGCGGATCGTCGGTAAAGAGGGACACAATCCGGGCGTCGAGCTGATCTGTTGCCATGGCGGCCTTTCCCTGCAGGAGATCCGGGCTAATCCGGACATCCGCCCGGGACAGGGCGCACTGTGCCACCCCTGAGGGAACTTTAGCGGCACGGGAGGAAGTATCGCACCACGCCACGCACACATAAGTGCAGACCAGGGACGGGGACAGACATTTGAGTCTATAAATGGACTAGAACCACGAACCCAAAAAGTATCCGCAAAAAGGGTACAAATTATTTACACAGACACGTTATCCATGCGGCATGGGTTTTAATGCGGGCAACCGGAAATCTGGTAAGAACAGAAACCCGGCCCAATTCCGAACCTGAGACATTCGGAAACCATAAGACCGGCCCCGACGGAGTAGCCGCCCTGCCCGGCGCCGGGCCTGTGGCAGGGCGGCTGCAAACCCCTGGAACCTACTGTCCCTTGCGCTTCCGCGGTGCCGGCTCCGCGCCGGCAGACTTGGCCCGCTTTTCTGCGCGCTTCTCCTTGATGGACTTACCTGGCTTTTTGGCGTTTCCGGACAATGTGCCCTCCTTGACGTCTGGCCAGCGGCTTCCCGCGGTAGTCGGGAGCCGCATGGTTTTTTATCCACGGCGGTTTTCTGCATTTGCTGGAGAACCGTTATTCCAGACCATACCCGGAAATAAAATAAATGCCAGTCCTGGCCGAACCCTCCAGGCGCGGGCCCCTGGGCCGGCCCACGGGTATTGGCGCACCCCCGGCGGCCGGGAAGCGGGACAGCTTCTCACACACTCTTTCTGAGGGTAGTCACTTTGTATAGGTGGTTGCCGCTATCGGTGGACTATCTGCGCAGTCTGCACATGGGATATCTATCTGTTTGCACGGTGCCGTGATGCCGGTTACGTTCTCCCTATGGACCTAGACACATCGAGCATCCCTGAGCTCACAGCCGAGGAACTGCGCCAGCTGTACAAACTGCTCATCGCCACCCGCGACCTGGACGTGGCAGCGGTGGCCTGGCAGCGCCAGGGCATCCTTCCGGGCTACGCTCCGGAGCTTGGCCAGGAGGCCGCCCAGGTAGGGAGCGCCTTTGCCCTCGACACTTCACGCGACTTCGCATTCCCCACTTACCGCGAGATGGGGGTCGCCCTGTCCCTGGGCGTGGACATGGTGGAATACATGTCCACGCACAAGGCCAGCTGGCACGGGGGGCTCTACAACCCTGTCAGCACGAGGCTTGCGCCAATCCAGGCCGTGGTCGGCGGCTCTGTGCTGCACGCCGTCGGCTGGGCCCACGGCCAGCGGCTCGCCGCCGGTGCCGGCAGCGCCGAAGCCTGGCTGCCCGCCGCCATCACCTACTTCGGAGACGGCGCCAGCTCGCAGGGCGACGTGCATGAAGCCATGAACTTCGCCGGTGTGCTCAAAGCCCCGGTGGTGTTCTTCGTCCAAAACAACGGCTGGGCCATCTCCCTGCCCACTGAGGAACAGGTAGCCGGCGGCACTGTGGCAGCTCGAGCGGCGGGGTATGGAATGGCCTCGGTGACCGTGGACGGCAACGATGCCCCCGCCGTCGTGCGTGCCACCCGGGCCGCCCTTGAGCACGCCCGGGCAGGAAACGGTCCGGTGCTCATCGAAGCAATGACCTACCGCCGCGGACCACACTCAACCAGTGATGATCCGGGCCGCTACCGTACCCTCGACGAAGAGCGCCGCGACGGCGGCGAGGATCCCGTAGCCCGGCTGGCAGCCCTGCTGCTCGAAACCGGCGCAGCAGACCAGTCCTTCATCGACGACGCCGCCGCCGAAGCAAAGGCACACACCGACACCGTCCGCGAAGGCATCCAGGCACTCCAGCCGCGTCCGGGACAGGAAATGTTCGACTTCGTCTTTGCCGAACCCACGAATGCACTCAAGGCCCAGGCCCGCGCCTGGCGGGAGGAATCCGAGCATGTCTAGCCAGCTGACCGAAGGAGTACGCCCCATGGAGGCCGGCTCCGCTTCGGACACCACCGAAACCCTGTCCATGCAGGCGGCCCTGAACCGGGCCCTTTCCGAAATCCTCGCCGATGATCCGAAGGCCGTAGTGCTCGGGGAAGACGTGGGCCGGCTCGGCGGCGTGTTCCGCATAACCGACGGACTGCAGAAGCGCTTCGGTGCTGACCGGGTCTTCGACACGCCGCTGGCCGAATCCGGCATCCTGGGGATGTCCGTGGGCCTGGCGATGGCCGGATTCCGTCCTATTCCCGAGGTCCAGTTCGACGGATTCGCCTATCCCGCGGTCAATCAGATCATCACCCAGCTGGCCCGCATGAACTACCGCAGCCGCGGCACCATGCCAATGCCGGTGACCCTGCGCGTGCCCAGCTTTGGCGGAATCCGCGCGCCTGAGCATCACGGCGAATCCCTCGAGGCACTGTTCGCGCACGTTCCGGGCCTGAAGGTCGTTTCGCCGTCGAGCCCCCACCAGGCCTACCACCTGCTCAAGCACTCGGCAGCGCAGCCGGATCCCGTCATCTTCATGGAACCGAAGTCCCGCTACTGGCAGAAGGACACCGTGGATCTGGGCACCCCGGGGAACCTGCAGGGCTCACACGTGGTCCGCGAGGGCAGGCACCTGACCCTGGTTGCCTGGGGAGCGATGGTTGCACGGTGCCTGCAGGTTGCCGAGCTCGCCGCCGAGGACGGAATCGACATCGAGGTCCTGGACCTGCGCTGGCTGAAGCCGATCGACGCCGAAGGGCTGGCTGCCTCGGTCTCCAAGACCCGGCGCGCCGTCGTCGTGCATGAAGCCCCGCTGACCGCCGGGCTGGGAGCGGAAGTTGCGGCGCTCATCACGCAGCACTGTTTCGACACACTCAAGGCTCCGGTGGAGCGGGTCACCGGATTCGACGTACCGTATCCCTCGGGTGACCTGGAAGACGAATACATCCCGAACATTGACCGGATCCTCTTTGGGATCCAGCGAGTATTGGAGTACCGGCGTGGCTGAAATTTCATTCCCCCTGCCAGACCTCGGCGAAGGCCTGATCGAAGCAACTGTCCTGGAGTGGCTCGTGGCTCCCGGCGACCAGGTGGAGCGCAACCAGCCGCTGGTGGAGGTTGAAACGTCCAAGTCCGCCGTTGAACTGCCGTCTCCCCAGGCCGGCGTCGTTGCCCGCATCTACGGCGAAGCGGGCGAGAAGATCAACGTGGGCGAGCCCCTGGTGGTCTTTGAGGTTCCCGATGACACTGCGGGAATTGTCGGCACCGTCCCGCAGGAAGCGCCGGCACGCCGCCGGGTCCGGCTCTCCGCCGTCCTGGACGAGGACTAGGCGTGGGCACAGGCATCGGCACCTCCCCTGCCTTGTACACCCAAGTCCACGAGCCCGACGGCGGCACTTCCCTGCGTCCGGTGCTCGTGCTGCACGGATTTGCCTCGTCAACAGAGCTGAACTGGGAATCCACGGGCTGGATCACCGCGCTGACCGGCGCCGGACGGCGCGTCCTGACGGTGGACCTGCCTGGACACGGCCGCAGCGAGGCGCCCCGGGAACGGGAGCACTACTCCCCCAGCCGGATCCGGGCCCGGCTGCTGGAGCTGCTCGCAGAGGCAGGCGTGCGCCCGCTCACCGAAGACGACCCTTCCTCCGGAGTGGACATTGTCGGATACTCGCTGGGTTCGCGGCTCGCATGGGAACTGGGCGCAGCCGCTCCGGACCTGGTGCACCGCATGGTGCTGGGCGGACCGGGAGCCGGAGACCCGCTGGCTGACTTCGACCTGGACGGTGCCCGGCAGTTCCTGGCGGACGGGACGCCGCTGGCAGATCCCGTGAGCGCAGACCTGCTGCGCATGGCCCAGCTTGTGCCCAGCAATAACCTCGAGGCCCTTCTGACACTGGTCGAGGCGATCAAGGACGAACCCTTCCGTCCGGAATCAGCCGTCCCGTCCATGCGGGTGCTGCTGGTAGCCGGGGAACAGGATGAGCTGGCTGTCACGGCACCGGACCTTGCAGCGCTCAACGGGCAGGCCGACCTTCTCCTGCTGCCCGGCCGACGGCATGCCAACGCCGTGACGTCCCGGGCTTTCAAGAACGCTGCCATCGAGTTCCTGGACGTCCAGCCCCTCACTTAAGGTCAAGAGTTGGTTACGGCGGGTCAAATCGGAACTGGAAGGGTGTCTGCGCAGGATAGGATCGAATAGTCAGTACACTGAAACTGAATTACTAAGTGTGCTTTCGATTTATCCTCGACCATTTAGTGCAGCATCCATCCATGTTCCATCCCCGCAGTTTCAACATTAAGTGAGGACGCCCGTGGACCTTTTCCTGGGGCAGCGTTACCGCACCACCGACCTGATCGGCACCGGTGGCGCTGCTTCCGTGCACCGGGCGATGGATGAGAACCTGGGCCGCGAAGTTGCCGTCAAGGTCTTCCGCCCCACCGTGCAGGAGGATGACGACTACCGCCGCCAGCACACCGAGACCCTCCTCCTGGCAACCCTGAACCATCCCGGACTCGTGACCCTGCTGGACGCAGGCCTGCACGAGGAGGAAGACGGCCAGGTGCTGAATTACCTCGTCATGGAACTGGTGGACGGTCCGGACCTGCGCCGTACCCTCAAGGCCGGACCGCTGCCGGCTGTATCAGTGGCCTCCCTGGGAGCGGACCTGGCTGACGCACTGGCCTACGTGCACTCGAAAGGCGTGATCCACCGGGACGTAAAGCCGGCGAACATCCTGCTCTTCCCCCAGGAACACGATTCACGCCTCTATCCCAAGCTCACCGACTTCGGTATCGCGCGGCTCGTCGAGGCTACGGTCGCTACGGCGCACGGCGCCACCATCGGCACCGCCAACTACCTCAGTCCGGAACAGGCGCAGGGCGGAACGGTGGCCCCGTCCACCGATATCTACTCTCTGGGGCTGGTGCTGCTTGAGTCGCTGACCGGCGAAAAGGCCTTCCCGGGCCCGATTGTCGAAGCCGCGGTTGCTCGGCTGCTCCGCGATCCCGAAATCCCCGACTCCCTCGGTCCGGATTGGGTGGACCTGCTCCGTGCCATGACCAACCGGCTCCCGGATGCCCGGCCGGCCGCGCACGAGGCAGCTTCGGCGCTTCGCGCCCTCGCTGTAGAGCCGGAGACGGCCATCCCGCATGCTGACGACGAAGAGCCGGACGCCGAAGAAGTCTGCACGGGCGGAGTGACAACGGGAAACATCTACATCCCGCTGCCACCCACGCACGCCCCGAGCCTGGGCTAGGCCTTCCGGCCCGGCCCTGGCGGGTCAGGAATCGGCGTCGGCGTCCTCTTCAGGTTCGAAGTTGGATGCTTCCTCCGTGCTGGACGCGGCTACCCCGTCACCTGAATCGGGGATGGTGCCTTCCGGGCCCGCTCCGCCGTTCTTGTCCTGCTCTTCGGGTGTTCCCTTGCCTGCATCAGCCATGGTGTTCCTCTCCTGAAGTGACCTGCGAGCCAAACCGGCAGGCAGGTGCCTGGCTTTTGATACTAGGCCACCCGCCGCACACAGCACAGGGCCGGTGGTTTCCTCCCCCCAAGGAAGAAACCACCGGCCCTGTGCTGCAGCCGTCCTGGCTGCGGGCTACGAACCGTCCCCGGAGCCGCCGCCGTCAGCCAGCACCCCGTGGGTAGCCGCCGAGACGTGCGGGACTGTGGTCCGTGGCGCGGCCGACGCCGCGGGAGCAGCCTGGCCCTTGTTCTGCTTGGCAATCTGGATCTGCTCGTACACGTGGTTGCGGAGCTCCACGAAGCGCGGAAGCGACCGGGTGGTGAGCTGGTCGCGCTTCTCCGGAAGGTCGATCACGATGTCTTCCTGCACCACCGTGGGCGAGCTGGACAGAACCACGACCCGTTCCCCGAGATAGACGGACTCGTCAATGTCGTGCGTGACGAACAGAATCGTGACGCCGAGCTTCTCCCAGACACTGCGCACCAGGTCCTCAAGATCGGCACGCGTCTGGGCGTCGACGGCGGCAAACGGCTCGTCCATCAGCAGCACCTTGGGCTGGTACGCCACGGCGCGGGCGATGGCCACACGCTGCTGCATGCCGCCGGAGAGCTGCCACGGGTAGCTGGTGGGCACGTGCGCCAGGCCAACGGCCTCCAGGGCATCGTCCACCAGCTGGTTGCGCTCGGCCTTGGCGATCCCCGCGTTCTTGAGCGGGAGCTCCACGTTGCCGCGGACCGTCATCCAGGGGAAGAGGCTCCGCCCGTATTCCTGGAACACCACTGCCATGTCCTTGGGCGGTTCGGTGACTTTCTTTCCCGCCAGGACCACCTCACCGGAGGTAGGGGCCATGAGGCCGGCGATGATCTTCAGCAGGGTGGTCTTGCCGCTGCCCGAAGGGCCAACCAGGCAGACGAGCTCACCCGGGCGAAGGTCGAAGGTCAGGTTGCGGACAGCTTCGATCTCCCCCGCGTCGACCTTGTAGATCTTCTGGACGCCCCGGACCGACAGCAGCGGCTGGACGGAGCCTTCCGTGGGATTACTCTGCATGTTCTACCTCTCTCAAACCGTGGTACCAGCCGAGGATGCGGCGTTCGGACCACTGGAACAAAAATGACATGGCCACGCCGATCAGGCCAAGGACCACAATGCCGCTCCACATTTCGGGGATAGCGAAGGACCGCTGGAACTGGACGATGGTGAAGCCCAGGCCCTCGGAGGACGCAAACATCTCCGAGATGACCATGAGGATCAGGCCGATTGACAGGCACTGGCGGACGCCGGCCATGATCTGCGGGCTGGCACTGGGAAGCACCAGGTAACGCAGCCGGGCAAACCCGCTGATGCGGAAGGTGCGGGCGGAATCGCTGAGCACGCCGTCGACGGCGCGGACGCCCTCAATGGTGTTCAGAAGGACCGGCCAGATGCAGCCGGAGACAATGACCGCGATCTTCATCTGGTCATTGATGCCGATCAGCAGCATCAGCACCGGGATGAGCACTGGCGGAGGGATTGCCCGGAAGAATTCGAGCACCGGTTCCAGCAGGCTGCGCAGCCAGCGGTTGGTGCCCACGAGGATGCCCAGGGCGGTGCCGAGCACAATGGCCAGCGCAATGCCCGCTACCAGGCGAATGAGGCTCGGCAGCACGTCCGCCATGAAGCGGTCCCAGGTCCACACCGTCACGAACTTCTCAACCAGGGTGCCCGGTTTCGGGACGAAGAAGTTTGTGCTGCCCTGGGTGCTGAACCACCAGATGAAGATCAGCAGCGCCGGCAGGCCTACAAGGTAGCCCGCTTTCTTGAGCGTGTTCATACCACTACCTCCCCGCGGACCGAGCTGTGCCAGGACAACGTGCGGCGTTCAACCACGCGCATGCCCATGTTGATCAGGATGCCCAGCACACCGGTGGTCAGCACCAGCGCGTACATCTGGGCAATTGCGCCGCCGGACTGTGCGTTGGCAATCTCCTTGCCCAGTCCGGGCGAACCGATGATCAGGCTCGCCGTGATAGCCAGGATCAGGGCAACGGCAGCGGCAAGCCGGACGCCGGTCATCAGGTACGGAAGGGTGGTGGGCCACACGACGTAGCGGATCCTTGCCATGCGGCCCAGGCCGAAACTCTTGGCCGTGTTGTTGGCCACCGGGTCCACATCCGCTACCCCGTACAGGACCTGGATCAGGACCTGCCAGAAGGATGCGTACACCACCAGCAGCAGCGTCGATTCGATGCGGAAGCCGAACAGAAGGACGGCCAGCGGAATCAGGGCCACCGACGGGATGGGGCGGAGGAATTCGATGGTGGAGTTGGTTGCCTTGCGGAGGAAGTTGCTGGAACCGATCACCAGGCCCAGGACCACCGCAGCAACGGTGGCAATCAGCAGCCCAAGGAACCAGCCCGTCATGGTGTCAACCACGGCGGCCCAGAACGCACCAAGGCCGAGGTTGTTGATGAAGACTCCCAGCACCTCACTGGCCGGAGGCAGGAATCGGGGGTTGACCACTCCAAGCCGGGGAATCAGTTCCCAGGTCAGCAGGAACCCGAGGATTCCGGCCAGCCCCAGCAACGGCCCCGTGGGGAGACGTTTTGCGGATTTCATATGCTCTCGTTCTTCTCGAACCGGGCGGAGGGGGCTCGCTGCTAGTCCTGTGCCGGCAGCATGGCGTCCAGGTCCGGTGCCTTGGACAGCGTGCCGTAGCTGGCTGCTGCTTCTCCGAGAATCGTCAGGCCTTCTCGGTCGAAGTCTGCGTGGAAGGCAGGCAGGACCATCTTGGCGCGCATTTCTTCGTCGATCTTGGTGTAGGTCCCTACGATTTCCCGGACCGCGTCAGGGTTTTCCTGTGCGTACTCCAGCGACTTCTTCATGGCGCGGGTGAACTTTTCGACAGTCTCCGGATTCTCCTGGATGTACGCGGAGGTGGTGAAGTAGCCGCTGATGTCCAGGCTCGGGTGCGTTTCCGCGAAGTTGTAGGCAATGACCCGGGCGCCATTCTCGACGGTCTGGGTCAGGAAGGGATCCAGGATCCAGGCGGCGTCAACCTGGCCGGACTCAATGGCGGCGGGCGCGTCGGGGAAAGCCACCTCGACGAACTTGATGCTTTCCTGGTCCCCGCCCGCGTTCTCCACGAGCTTCCGGATGGTGGTATCACCGATGTTTGAAAGGTTATTGACGGAAACCGTCTTGCCGGCCAGGTCTGCCGCAGTTTGGATATCCGATCCGGCGGGGACGACGACGGCCCCGAAGTCCGAAGAAGTGTCCCCGGTGGTCGAATTACCGTTCGAGACCAGCTCGATGTCCAGACCCTTGTCATTGGCGACCATGACGGAAACGACGTTGCCAAAGGCAAAGTCGAAGTCTCCGCTCACCACGCCCGGCACGGCAGCCGCCCCGCCGGTGGTGGTCTGGATATCCAGGTCCAGGCCTTCGGCCTCAAAGAATCCCTGCTCCTTGCCCAGCCAAATAGGGGCGGTATCCACGATTGGCATAATTCCCACCGAGAGGGTGGTGAGACCGGAGGCGCCTCCTGCATCGGACGTGCTTTCGTCTCCGGAAAGGGATCCGCCTCCACAGGCACTGAGGGTCAAAGCGGCCGCTGCGGTCAGGAGGACGGGGGCATTGCGTTTCACTTAAAGCGCTCCTTGTACGGTGGAACCCCGCGAAGACGGCCGCAGGGCGAAAACCCCGGTTCAACTGCCATCCCTCAAACCCGTGGTATTACTGAGTTGTTCGCATGTTGAACAAAGGTTCTACAGGTAAACGCTATGAAATGCGTCACCCTCCGTCAAGGAATTTATGTGATTGGAAACACAATCGAGACCGGCCGCGTAATGTTACCCGGGCGGTGCCTGCAGAGCCGTTCTTCCTGCCCGCACCGGGCTATGCTGTTTGGTTCCTTGCCCGCCTGACGGCCAGGGCAGAAGCCAGACCCAGGATGAGCAGCGATGCCGCTGCACCTGCAGTGACCAGAAACGCTGCCGGATGGCCGAAGGCTTCTGCCAGCGGTCCGGCCAGCCCCGAACCCACTGCGGTGCCGGCAACCGTGCCGCTGGCCAGCAGCGTCATGAAGGTGCCCATCAAATGACGTGGTGCCAGCTCCGCTCCGATGCCGAAGATGCTGACCATGGTGGGGCCCACGGGGATGCCCAGGATGAACAGGACGGCAAGCATTCCGGGGATGCCCGAGGGCACCAGCAGGAGCAGCGCCGCAGCGGTCATGGCTGCTGCCGCTACCACCCAGCGGGCGGACTGGCTGAACCGCTGGGGCCAGAACGCCACGGACAGTGCAGCCGCGGCAGAGCTGATCCCCATGATCGAGTAGAGAAGGCCTGCGGCGTCCGCGGCGCCAAACGTTCCGCCAAAGGCAGCCAGTGAAGCCTGGGCTGACCCGAAGAAGGTGCCCATGGCCACCATGCCCAGGATCGGCAGCATCAGCAGGCCCCAGGAGGTGCTGCCGCGGGCGGCCCGGCCCCTCGGTACCGGTGTCTTCTCCCTGATGCGCCGGGGGGCGGGGACAACGACGGCTGCCGAGCGGTGGAAGGCGAACGCACTTACCATCGAGGCGGAAAGCACAGCTGCCAGCGCGAGGGGAAGCCAGGGGGCAACTGCGGCGGCCAGCAGGCCAACGAGTGCAGGGCCAAGCACGAAGCTGAGTTCATCAGCCATGCTCTCGTAGGACAGGGCAGTGCCCATTTCCCGTCCGGTCCGGTCCCGGGAGGTGAGCGCCATCCAGCGGACCCTTGCCAGCGGTCCCACCTGCGGACCGGTAGCTCCCATGCCGAACGCCGCGGCGAGGACGGCAGCAAACGGGCCGCCGTCGGGAAGCTGCAGGGCAGCCAGTATCACGGCAGTGATGAGCAGCGGATTGGCGACGGCGGCAGCCAGCAGCACCTTGCGCTGGCCAATGCGGTCCGCGAGGTAGCCAAGGGCCGGACCGCCGAGGGCGGATCCAACTCCAACGGCCCCTGCGGTGAAACCGCCCTGGGCATAGGATCCGGAAATGCTGGTGACCAAAGTCAGGCCGCCGATGGTGATCATCGCCAGCGGAAGGCGGGCCAGGAAGGCAATGGAGAAGAACGCGGGCCCGGCCAGTTCCAGAATGCGGGCGTAACGCCCCTTGGCCGGCACATCAGCGGCCGCGGATGGCGGGGTGTCGGCGCCGGAGTGCTGATCAGACGTAAAGGGTTTCATGCGGTACTCAGTTCAGGCAAAAAGCGCGCATCGTCCCTCCTCCCGATGCGCCCGACCCGGATACATGCCGATCCTACCCCGCCAAGCATGCGTGTGTGGTGCCTGCTCGCTCCTGGCGTACAGCCCGGGGCGTGCACCACGCTGGACATATCCGTACGTCTCGTCGGCGGCGTGAGCCCCGGGCGTTAGACGGGCAGTGCATCCACCGTCCGGTAGCTCACGGTTGATCCGTTGCGGCCGCGGGTGATCTGCAGCTGTGCGCTGATCCGCTGCTTCATTTCGCTGACGTGGCTCACCAGACCAACCATGCGTCCGCCGTCGCGCAGCCCTTCGAGTGCGTCCATCACCTGTTCCAGTGCCTCCTCGTCGAGGCTGCCGAATCCCTCGTCAACGAAGAGGGTTTCCATGCTCGTCCCGCCCGATTCCTGCTGGACGACGTCCGCCAGGCCCAGCGCAAGGGCCAGGGAGGCCATAAAGGACTCGCCGCCGGATAGGGTCGACGTGTCCCTGCGCACGCCCGTCCAGTCGTCGATGACATGCAGGCCGAGTCCTGCCTTCCGGTTTCCGGATTTCGAGTCGTCATGCACCAGCGAATACCGTCCCCCGGTCATCGCCGCGAGCCGCTCCGTGGCGGCGGCGGCCACCTGCTCCAGACGGGCCGCGAGGACGTAGGTGCTCAACGCCATCCGGTAGTTGTTTTCCCCGTTGCCGCGCGCGGTATCGCTCAGGGAAGCGAGGAGGCTGCAGCGCCGCTGAAGCGGCTCCATTTCTGCCTCGGCCTCGGCCAGCCGGGCGGCGAGGTCATCGAGGGTCCCTGCCGAACCTTCGAGCAGCCCGATCTGCACTGCTCCGTCTGACACTGCCTGGCGGGCCGCGTCAGCAGCTTCGGCTGCCTCGGCGACGTCTTCTTCGTCGGGCATGGGTTCGGGAACGCCGTCACTGTCCAGCTGTGCCAGCGCATCCTCATCTTCGCGGCGCATGGCCAGGCGTGCAGCCTGTGCGTCGAGGGTATCGAATTCGGCGCGCAGTTCTTCGGCCTCGGCCACCGGCAGCAGCGCGGCACGGACTGCGCCCGCATCCGGGAAACCGGTTCCGGCAAGCGCATCCTGCAGCGCGCGGACGGCTTCGGCCTGGAAGACGCCGGCCTGCCCGGCGGCCTGGAGGGCAGTCCTGGCTGCGGCGGTGAGACGGCGGACGTTCTCCAGCTGCCTGAGCCGGGCAGAGAGTGCTTCCTGGTCTGACAGGTCCCCCGAACCCCGCCGGCCCAATTCGGCAGTTTCTTCCTCGGCGGCGTCGGCGCGTGCTTGTGCCTGGGCTGCTTCCTGGAGCAGGCCGGACAGGGTCTTCTCCAGCCGGCTGAGTTCGGTTTCGATTCCCTGAAGCCGCTTTTCGGCCTCGCTGAGCCCGGCCGCCGCATCCTCCGCCGCGCGGAGCTCTTCCTCTGCCCGCTCACGTGCCGTCCGCGCTTCGTCCGGATCGGATTCCCCGCCCTGGGCACGCAGGGCTGCTACGGCCGATGCATCTGCCTCGGCCGCGGCACGTGCCTCCTCCCAATCCTTCTCTGCGGCGCTGCTGGCCACCCGGGCTGCTGCCTCTTCCTCGCGGGAGACGAACTGCCCGCCCTCCGGCGGCGGCGCCGGCGCAGGGTGGGTGGCACTTCCGCATACGGGACAATCCCGTCCGGGTTCGAGGGACGCTGCCAGCTCCGCGGCTGCCTGGTCCAGCCGCAGCTGGAGCAGGTCCTGCCATCTCCCCCGCGCATCCTGGTACTCCTGGCGGGCCTCGGCCGCGCGCTCCGCTGATTCTAGGGCAGCGGTGTTGGCGGCCTTGAAGTTCCGGATCACCTCCAGCGTGCCGTCCGCATCCTGGATCCGTCGCCGGGCTGCCTCGGCCTGCGCGGCACCGGAGCGCAGTCCGGACAACGCCGACCGCAGGGACGTTTGTTCCTCCCGCAGCGCCGCAGCGGTGTCTTCCGCTTCTGCGGCTTCTGCACGGAGCTGGGTTTCCCGTGCTGCTTCCCGGGTTTTCAGCGCGGCGAGTTCCGCAGTCCGCTGAGCATCGGCCAGCGCGTTCTCCGCAGCGGAGAGTTCCTTGGCGGTGCGCTCCTCCAGTTCGGTTAAGGCCTCTGCGTCCGGCAGCTGCGGTCCCGGTGCCGGCAGGGCGGCAGCGGATTCCGGGATGAGCTCCCCCAGGCCCGCCGGAGCCGCGGCGGCCGCCAGGGCAGCGAGGGCACTCTGGCCTGCGGCTTCCGCGCGCCGGAGTCCCTGGTCCGCGGAGCCGAGGGCGTCCAGGTAGCCTTTGAGGCTTTCCGCCCGCAAGTGGGACTCTAGCTGGGCCCGTCTGGGGACGCTGGCGGCCTGGCGCGCCGCGTGTTCGCGTTCTTCGGCCTCGAGCTGAAGCCTGGCCAGTCCGCGCGCACGGCGCGCTTCAAGCCTGTGCAGGAGGTCCTCGGCTGCTTTGGAGCCGGAGATCTTCCCGGCCTGGTCAACCCGGAGGGAGGAAAGCCGGCCAGTCACTGCCGCGCGTACGGCACTGATCCATCCTGAGCCCGCTTGCGCAGGGTCCGGCTCCGCGGTGCCAGGTTCTGCCGGGACGGCGGAGCCATCTTCCTGGCTCCCCAGCAGACGGGCGCAGCGTTCAGCCTCGCTCTGTGCCTGGGCGCGCAGGAGATCGGCGTCGGCCTGCGACTTGGACAGCTCTGCCTTCGCGGCGTCAGCCTCGGACTTGAGCTGCTGCTCGATCTCCTCATAGCGCCGGGTCCCGAATAGCCTCTGCAGCAGCTCCGCACGGGAGGTCGCGTCGGCGCGCAGGAACGCTGCGAAGTCCCCCTGCGGGAGCATGACCACACGGGTGAACTGCTCGCGGCTCATGCCCAGCAGGTCCTGAATCTCAGTGGCGGCCTCATCATTGCGGGCGGTTTTCTGCACCCATTCCCCGTGGACCAGTTCGCTGAGCAGGGTGCGGGCTTGTTCGGTGACTGTTCCGGTAGCGCTGCCGACCCGCTTAGCCGGACGCTCCCACTGGGGGCTGCGGATCACTTTGAACCTCCGGTCCCCGGCACTGAAATCCAGGAGGACTTCAGGTGCGACGCCGGGGGCGGCGTGGTCGCTGCGGAGTTTCCGTGCCTCCTGGCGCGCACCCGGAACCGCTCCGTAGAGGGCGAAGCAGACGGCGTCCAGCACACTCGTCTTGCCTGCGCCGGTGGGCCCGTTCAGCAGGAAGAGTCCCTGCGTGCCGAGTTCGTCGAAGTTGATTTCCTGGCGGCTGGCGAATGGGCCGAAAGCCTGCATTTCAAGCCGGTGGATCCTCATTTGGATGCCTCCGCTGCGTTGACTTTCTGCAGTACCTCTGTGAACACAGCCTTCTCTTCGGCTGAGGCTTCCCGTGAGCGCACGTGGTCCAGGAACCCGCAGCAGACATCAAGGTCATCCGTTGCCCGGGCCAGCCTCCGGCTATAGCTCTCGTTGCTGCCCCGCGGACCGGAGGCGGGTTCGAAGGAGAGCACGAGGGTGTCAGGGAACCGCGTGCGGATCTGCTCCATGGCCTTGGCCGGGCGCTGGTCATCGGTCAGGGTGACCTGGCACCAGGCGTCCTCGGCATGGGCATGTGCCGGGTCTTCAAGCAGTTCCTGGAGCGTTCCCCGGAGTACGGCCAGCCGTTTCGGCGCCTTCCACGGAACGGGTGTGACCTGCGTCAGTCCTGCCGCATCAGTATCCACGAGCAGTCCCCCCTTTGCCTGGCGCGCTTCGGAGAAGGAGTACGGCAGCGGGGATCCGCTGTACCAGACATTCGGGGCCAGCTCCTGCCGCCCGTGCAGGTGGCCCAGCGCGGTGTAGGTGAAGGAGCTGAACAGGTCCAGGGGTACGGCTCCCACACCGCCGACGGACAGGTCCCGCTCGCTGTCCGAGGTGATGCCGCCTGAGGCGAAGGTGTGTGCCATGACGAGCGGCAGGACCGGCTCTCCGGCTTCCCGCCGCTCCTGGACGTCCATCCGGATCCTGCGAACAGCCTCGCCAAGCACACCGGCATGGCTGGGCGGCACATCGGTGCCAAGTTCAGGGGCTGCGAGCCGCGGTTCAAGATAGGGGATGCCGTACACCGCCACTGTGGCCGTGCCTTCACGCAGCAGCACCGGGGAGGTGATTGCGTCGATGCCCGTCCTGAGGTGCACTCCGCCCTGCTCGAAGATGCGGCCGCCGAAGCCCAGGCGGGCAGCGGAATCGTGGTTGCCGCTGGTGAGGATTACCTTTGCCCCGGTCGCGGTGATGCCTGCAAGCGCTTCATCGAGCAGCCGCACAACGTCCACTCCGGGGAGGGCACGGTCATAGACGTCCCCGGAGATCAGGACCGCATCAACATGCTCGCTGCGGACGGTTTCCAGGAGCTGGTCAATGAAGGCGTGCTGCGCCTGGAGCATCCCCACGCCGTGGAATGAACGGCCCAGGTGCCAGTCGGAAGTGTGCAGGAATCGCATACCCATAAAACTACCGCCCGCCGGTGACACAGCAGATTCGCGGGCACTGACCGGCCGGATCTGCTGTGCCGCCTGCGGGCGGCAATACGTGCGGTTGCACCCGCACGGAGTTAGGAGCGGGGTGTGCCCGGGGCGTTGCCGCCGTCCTGCTCTCCGTCTTCCCGGGTAGCTTCGGTGGAGCCGGCTTCAGCGGAGGAGTTTCCGGGTGCGTCCGCTTCGAAGAAACCGCGGGCAGCGGCGTCGTCTGCCTCGGCCCGGGGGGTGCCGGCCGCGGGAGCCGCGGTGCCCTCAGCGGCCTCCGAGGGGAGCTCGCCGTCATCTTCAAGGAACTCGTCCTCGACGATCTCTTCCTCGACGACTACGGCGGCGGCGGGCACGGCGAAATCAAGGCTGCGGTAGATCAGGCCGGTGATGGCCGCGCCCAGCAGCGGTGCAACCCAGAAAAGCCAGAGCTGCTGGATGGCCCAGGGCTCAGCGAAGACTGCCACCGCCGTGGAGCGGGCGGGGTTGATGGATCCGCCGGTGATGGGGACCAGGAAGGTCAGGAGCGCGGCGTAGGTGACGCCGACGGCGAAGGCACTGGCAGCGCTGGAAAGGCGCGTGCCGGCGCCGAGGAAGACCGCTGTCAGGAGCGCGGCCGCGATGACCTCGGTCAGCAGCGCGCCGGCCAGCGGGAACTGCGTGGCAGAGTTCTCGGCGAAACCGTTCGCAACGGCGGCAAAGAACGGCTGCGTCTCCGGGATCTGCGGGTGTCCGGTCATCGAGACCCAGAGGATCAGGGCAGCAAAGAGTGCACCAACCAGCTGCGCCACGATGTACGGCAGCACTGCCTTCCATGACGTGCGGCCAGCCAGTGCAGAGCCAAGCGTGATGGTGGGCAGGAAATGCCCGCCTGAGATGTAGCCGAAGGCGACCATGGCGGCCGCAAGGACCAGCCCGAAGGCGAGCGGAGCAGACAGTCCTCCGGAGGGGTTGAAGAAGGAAACGCCCAGACCCGCGAGCACCAGCAGGAAGGAACCCGCCGCTTCCGCGATGCTGCGGCCCAGGATCCCGTAGGAGCGCAGGGACGTGACGGTGGTGCCTTCGGCCGCTGCGGCGCTTGCACCGGCTGGGATATGTGGCTCTGCAGTCATGGGGGGAAGTATTCCTATCAGTCGGTGAAGTACGTGGTTCGGTGCGCGCGCCGTATGCGGACAGGTCCCCGGCCGCGCAAACACCCCAGCCTTCCACCGCTTCCTGTGAGGCTGCTGGGTGCGCACTGAGCATACACGCGCGCCGTCCCGAGGGATGGGCCCCGGCGGAGACCTATGCTGGATAGGTGAACAATTCCGTGCCCCTGCCGCAGGCAGATCCTGACCTTTTCCGTTCCAAGGTCCGTGCGTGCCTGCTCGGAGGCGCCCTCGGTGATGCCCTGGGATACGCGGTCGAATTCGACTCCCTGAACGGCATCCGCGCCCGCTTCGGCTCCGGCGGCCTGACGGACTTCAGCCAGCTGGATGCCCCGGCGCCGGTTTCCGACGACACCCAAATGACCCTGTACACCGTTGACGGTTTGGTGGAAGTCCTGCAGTGGGCCAATGACGGAGTAGGCGCCGACGAGACCGCCTGCCTCTGGCTTGCCTACCTCCGCTGGCTCAAAACACAGGGCGAGGCCCTGCCCGCGAACGCCCCGGACCAGCCCGACCGCTGGATCGACGGGCAGGAGGTGCTCCGTCACCGCCGTGCCCCCGGCAACGCCTGCCTGTCCGGTCTGCTGACCGGCGAGATGGGCACGAAGCAGAGGCCCGTCAATGCGGAGTCCAAGGGGTGCGGCACCGTGATGCGCTCAGCACCCTTTGGCCTGCTCCCCTACGTTTCGGACGAAACCGTCTACAAGTTCAGCGCCGACGGCGCTGCCCTGACCCACGGCCATCCCTCGGCCCTGCACAGCGCTGCGGTCTTCAGCGCGCTGGTCCACGACCTGCTTCCCTCAGGAGCAGCACTTGGGGATGCCGCTGCGGCAGCCGTGGAACGAGCCACGGCCTCCGGGGTCCCCGAGCTCGCCGAACGGGTCGCAGCTGCCGTCCGGCTGGCAGCCGAAGAGCGCGCCGGAGAGGCACATCCTTCCCCGGAACGAATGAAGCAGGCGCTGGGCGAAGGCTGGGTTGCCGAGGAAGCACTGGCCATCGGCCTTTATGCCGCATTGGCAGCAGCGGACGCGGACACCCCGCAGGAACACTTCCGCCGCGCCATCGCTGTGGCCGTAAACCACGACGGCGACAGCGACTCAACTGCCTCGGTGGCGGGAAACATCCTCGGCGTCCTGTACGGGATGGACGCACTCCCGGCGGACTGGCTGCAGGCCATCGACGCCGGAGAAACGGTGGCCTCGATGGCCGACGCCTTCATCGGCGTCACCGCGGGCTGACGGGCCCCCTGGCAGGCCTGCCCGGTGGCTTACTGGCTGCCGGCAGGCCAGGTTCCGCCGATCATTTGCAGGAACTCGGCCTCTGAGAGCACCTCGATGTCCTGTCCGCGGTCATGCAGCTCCAGCACACGGCGCGCCTTGCCCGTAACGCGCCCGCTGCGCAGGTCCCCTGCCTCGAAACCGTCGCCGACCACGAGGACGGTAGTGGACCGGGTGACGTTGCTGGCGGTACGTGCGCCCAGCTCGGCCGCCCGTTCCTTGGCACTCTGCCGGGGCATGCCCAGATTTCCGGTAAAGACCACGGTCTGCCCGTACAGCGGGTGCCCCGGCCGGGCGTCCGGGTTCGGCGGCGGGTTGACTCCCTCGGACGGCCAGCCGCTGAAGGACGACGACGCTGCTGCCGCGGCCGCCGTTCCGGTTCCCCGTTCCAGGGCGTCCCGGGTGGCCTTGGAGAGCGGGTCGATTCCGGGCCGGTAAGCCGGTGCATGGTTGGGCCGCAGGCCCTGCAGGAGGAAGTACTCCGACAGGCTCCCGGCCCCTGAGCGCGCCACGATGTCGATGAGGATTCCGGCGCACGCCCGGGCGTCCGCCGTGGCGTCGTGGTGGTTCTCCAGCGCAACGCCCGCTGCCTCGGCTACAAACGGCAGTGAGTGCGAAGGCAGCGAATAGGTCCGCCGGGACAGGACCACAGTGCAGGCATAGTCATATGCCGGTGCGGGCAGGCCGGAGACTTCCAGGGCGGACCGGATGACGCCCAGGTCAAAGGCCGCGTTATGGGCCACCAGCAGGTCCTCGCCAATGAAGGCTCCGATTTCCGGGAACAGCTCGCCGAACCGGGGTTTTCCAGCGACCTCGTGGGCTTCGATGCCATGGATGCGGATGTTCCGCCGGTCAAAGAAGTCGTGCCCGGCCGGCGGGCGCATCAGCCAGGATGCCTCTTCCACGATCCGGCCGCCGCGGACCTTGCTCAGGCCAACGGAACAGGGCGACCCCCGGAAACCATTGGCTGTTTCAAAATCAATGGCGGTGAAATCGACGCCCACGTCAGGACTCTTCGGCCGCGCGCTGGGCCTTTCTCCGACGGTAGGAACGGATCTTGGACGTGACGTACCAGATGCCCGCGATGAGGACGGCGGCTATGACAATCTTTTGGAAAATGCCGGCATACTCTTCGACGATGTGCCAGCTCTCGCCCAGGAAATAGCCGGAGAACACGAAGATGCTGTTCCAGATCAGGCTGCCGGCGGTGGTGAGGCCAAGGAACTTGAGCAGCGGCATCCTTTCGATGCCGGCGGGGATTGAGATCAGCGACCTGAAAATGGGAATCATCCGGCCGAAGAAGACGGCCTTGTAGCCGTGTTTCAGGAACCAGGCCTCAACCTTGTCCACGTCCTCGATATCAACCAGCGGCACCTTCTCGACGATGGCGCGCATGCGGTTCCGGCCGAGCCAGGCGCCCAGCCCGTACAGTGCCCAGGCACCGAGGACGGAGCCCAGCGTGGTCCAGATCAGGGCCTCGACAAGGGAAAAGTTTCCCTGGCTGGCGGCGAATCCGGCCAGCGGGAGGATGACCTCGCTGGGCAGCGGCGGGAAGAGGTTCTCCAGGGCGATCGCCAGGCCGGCACCCGGAGCGCCGATGGCCTCCATGATGTCCACGGCCCACTGGGCTACCCCTCCCAGGGCCGATTGGGAACTGGCGGGGTCGGTTGCGGCGCTGATCAGGATACTCATATCGGAACCAATTGTGCCCTACTCCCCCGCCCGGCAAGAACGAACCCGGCGGCCCCGGAGCGGCGCCGCACCGATCCGCGGCGCCGTCCGGTGGCCTAAATCACGCGTCGCTGCCGGCCGGCGGGGCCGCCAGCACACGGATGATGGCGGGAAGCAGTGCCCGGAACGCCTGGCCGCGGTGGCTGATGGCATTCTTCTCGGCGCGGGAGAGCTCGGCACAGCTGCGCGTCTCTCCCTCCGGCTGGAGCACGGGATCATAGCCAAAGCCGCCGGCACCCCGGGGTTCGGAGAGCAGGGTGCCGCGCAGTTCCCCGCGTTCCACGACGTCCTCACCACCGGGCACGGCGAGGGCGGCCGCACAGATAAACGCCGCCCCGCGGTGCTCGGCGCTGATGTCGGAGAGCTGCGCCAGCAGCAGGTCCAGGTTGGCCTCGTCATTACCGTGCACGCCGGACCAGCGGGCGGAGAAGATGCCCGGCGCCCCGCCAAGAACGTCCACGGCCAGGCCTGAGTCGTCCGCTATGGCCGGAAGTCCGGATGCTTCGGCGACTGCGCGTGCCTTCAGGAGCGAATTTGCTTCGAACGTGACCCCGGTTTCGGGCACGTCCGGGACGCCTGCTGTCTCGGCGTCGATGACCTGGGTATCGACGTCGAGCCCGTCGATCCGTCCGCGCAGCAGGTCTCGCAGTTCCTTCAGTTTTCCGGCGTTGCGCGTGGCCAGCACCAGCCGGGGTGCCGCCGCGTTCACGAGGCGGCCAAGGTCTCGCGCTGGATCTCGGCAAGCTGGGAAGTGCCCAGCAGCGCCAGGTCCAGCAGGGCATCCAGCTCAGCGCGGTCGAAGGGTGCGCCCTCGGCAGTGCCCTGGACTTCCACGAACTTTCCGCTTCCGGTGACCACCACGTTCATGTCCGTTTCGGCGCGGACATCTTCTACGTAGGGCAGGTCAAGCATGGGGACGCCGTCGATGATTCCCACGCTCACGGCCGCAACGGTGTCCAGCAGCGGGCTGGCATTGCGCGCCACCAGCTTGTTCTCCTTGGCCCAGGCGAGCGCGTCCGCCAGTGCCACGTAGGCGCCGGTGATCGCGGCCGTCCGGGTGCCGCCGTCGGCCTGCAGGACGTCGCAGTCCAGGACCACGGTGTTTTCGCCGAGGGCGCGGGTGTCGATCACCGAGCGCAGTGAACGGCCGATCAGGCGGGAGATTTCATGGGTGCGGCCGCCAATCTTGCCCTTGACCGACTCGCGGTCATTGCGGGTGTTCGTGGCGCGCGGAAGCATGGCGTATTCGGCCGTGACCCAGCCCTTGCCTTCGCCCTTCAGCCAGCGGGGCACGCCCGCCGTCAGGGAGGCGGTGCACAGCACGCGGGTGTTGCCGAATTCGATCAGCGCTGATCCTTCGGCCTGGCTGGACCAGCCGCGGGTGATGCTGATGGTGCGGAGCTGGTCAGGGGTGCGGCCGTCGGCACGCAGGGCAGGCGAAGAATTCGGAACTGTAGTCATGCGGCCAGTCTATCGGCCGTGTACCGGCCGTCCCGAGGCCGGGTGTTCCAGCACTTCGCTCCCGTTCACGGCCAGCGGCGGCGCGAAGTCCGTACCGACGTCGTAGGAGACGCCGGCGACGGCGACGGCCAGGCCGCCGTCGTAGGTCTCACGGGCCTCGGAAACAGCAGTGTTGGCATCGTTCCAGACCGGCAGGTGGGTGAGCAGCAGGCGGCGTGCCCCGGCCTCCGTGGCTGCCGCGCCGGCCCGCTTGCCGGTCAGGTGGACGCCGGTGATCGCGTCGTCGCGCCCTTCGTGGAAGGCAGCTTCACAGAGGAAAACATCGGTGTTCCGTGCCGCCTCCACCAGGCCGGGGCATGAATCGGTATCTCCCGAGTAGGCCAGGGTCCGGACCCGCTGGGTTCCGTCCCCGGCCGGCTCTACAGCCTCAACACGCAGCGCGTACGCCTCTTCTGCCGGGTGGGACACCGGGTAGGGAGTCACCGTGAACGGGCCAATCCGGACCGGTTCGCGGGCTTTCCACTGCATGAACTCGAAATCCTCGTGCATGCCCGGATCCGGTTCCAGGCCGTAGGCGACGGCAATCCGGTCTGCGGTCGCGGCGGGACCGTAGACCTTGACCCGGTCACGTCCCCAGCCGGCGGGATCCCAGTGGACCGCCACGTGCAGTCCGCACAGGTCCATGAAGTGGTCCGGGTGCAGGTGCGTAATAAGGACGGCGTCGATGTCCTTCAAATCCATGTAGCGCTGCAGGGTTCCCAGTGAGCCGTTGCCCAGGTCCAGCAGGATGCGCCAGTCGCGGACTCCGTCATTGGCGGTCACCAGGTAGCAGGAGGCGGGCGAAGCGGGGCCGGGGAAGGACCCGGAACACCCTACGATCGTCAGTTTCATCGGGCACCGTTCCCCAGGGCAGCGTCCGCAGCCGGCAGTCCGGCGGAGGCGCGTGCAGCGGCAATCATTTCAGGCGTGATCCGGGCAAGGACTCCGGTTGGATAGCGCGCGGCGACGGAGTCCGCGTGCTCCACTCGCAGGACTTCGGGGCCGAGGAAGCGCCGGGCAAGCAGCTCGAACGATTCCGCGTCTCCGGTGGCTACGAACCGGTGTTTGGGCGCGGTCTCGGCAGTGCGGGCCAGGCCGTGGGTGATCAGCGCCTTGTACACATCCTTGGCGGTCTCTTCGGCGCTTGAAACGAGCGTCACGTCCTCGCCCATCACGTAGGAAATCACGCCGGTCAGCAGCGGGTAGTGTGTGCAGCCCAGGACCAGGGTGTCCACGCCGCGTTCCTTCAGGGGCGTGAGGTAGCCGACGGCGGCCTCCAGCACTTCCTTGCCGGCAGTGACTCCGGCCTCTACGTACTCCACGAAGGCAGGGCAGGCGACCGAGGAGACACTCAGGTGCGGGGCGGCGGCGAAAGTGTCGTCATAGGCGCGGGACCCAACCGTGGCAGCCGTGCCGATTACGCCGATGCGCCCGGTACGCGTGGCCGCGACCGCCCGGCGCACGGCGGGCTGGATGACTTCCACCACGGGAATGCCGTAGCGTCCGGTGTACCGTTCCCTGGCATCGCGCAGGACGGCGGCGGAGGCGGAGTTGCAGGCAATCACCAGGAGCTTGACGCCGGCATCCACGAGCTCATCCATGACGCCCAGGGCGTACGCCCTGACATCGGCGATTGGCAGCGGACCGTAGGGGCCGTGGGCGGTGTCTCCGACGTAGAGGATCGATTCGTTGGGCAGCTGGTCGATCACGGCGCGGGCAACCGTGAGGCCACCGACTCCCGAATCGAAAATTCCAATCGGCGCGTCAGTGGTCTTCGGCAGGTCGTCCTTCAGCAGTGAAGTACCCGGGTGGTCAGAGCTCATGATGTATCGACAATAGTCCCCGGGCCACCCAGCGTGCACTCAGCTGCCAGTGGTCTTAGTCACAGGAACGGGACTTCCCGCCCGAAGTTCATCGGCGCGGAAGGCTGTCCAGCAGCGCCTTCATCAGGGTTTCCTGCAGCCAGGTGACGAAGTTGTAGACGAGTGCGAGGTACTGGTCCACGTCCTGCGCGTCCCCGGGCTCGGTGATGTCATGCAGCGCTTCGGCGTCCGCATCCGTCTTCAGCCCGAGCCTGGAGCCGAGGACAAGCCGTACGTCATTCAGGGCCTGGGCGAAGTGCCTGGCCTGCTCGTTGTCCAGGTGCAGCGGACTTGACTCCAGCGCCAGCGATGCGGCACGCAGTGAGCCGGTCTTTGATTCGCGCAGGGAGCGTTCGGTGAGCCGGCGGAATTCAAGGGAGTCGTCGTCGTTACCTGCCACGGCGTTCGGCAGCAGCCGAAGCAGGGCGGGGTCATCGGGTGCCTCAGCGCTCGTGTCCAGCCCGACCATGGCGGCCAGCGGATCTTCCGACGCAGGGGTCCGCGGCTCGAGCATGGTGATGATGTCGGCGAAAAGCCCGCGCAGCAGCGAGCGTTCGCCGGGCTCCAGCTGGGCAGTGATGCCTTTGCGGGTGAGCTTGAATCCGGTAGCCAAGAAGGACCTTTCCTGTGGTGTTCGGCCGTGCTTAGGCCTGGTCGGCTTTCTGGAACGTAGCCCAGAGACCGTAGGAGTGCATGGCGAGGGTGTGCCGTTCGGCCTCCTCGCGCGGACCGGTGGCCACCACCGATTTTCCGTCATGGTGGACCTGCATCATCAGCTGGTTCGCCTTGGACTCGGAATAGCCGAAGTAGCTCTGGAAGACGTAGCTGACGTAGCTCATCAGGTTCACCGGGTCATTCCAGACAATCACTACCCATGGCACATCCGTGGCGGTTTCCTCGCTGGCCAGGGAGTCGGTCTGGGTCCCGGTGTCCGGGAGGGTGGCAACGCTCATGCAGCCAATTGTAGTTTGGCCAACACCCCTTGCAGCCCGCGCTCCGCTGCCGGCGGGTGCGGCGCGCGCCGGGGGCGGCGGGTTAGAGTTTTGGATGTGAACGCTCCCACCGCGTGGCAGCAGCCAAATGCTGCCCTGTACACCGACCACTACGAACTGACCATGCTGCAGGCTGCCCTGCACTCAGGCACGGCCGAACGTCGCTCAGTGTTCGAGGCCTTTGCCCGTAAGCTTCCCGACGGCAGGCGCTACGGCATCGTCGCCGGAACCGGCCGGCTCCTGGAGGCACTGGAAAACTTCCGCTTCGAGGAAGCGCAGCTGGATTTCCTGGCCGCCAACGGCGTCGTTGATGACCGGACGCTGGCCTGGCTCGCGAACTTCCGCTTCTCCGGCACGATCACCGGCTATGCCGAAGGCGACGTCTATTTCCCCGGCTCCCCCATCCTGCAGGTTGAATCGAGTTTCGGTGAAGCCTGCATCCTGGAAACACTGATCCTTTCGGTGCTGAACCACGACTGCGCCATCGCATCGGCTGCCTCGCGGATGACCAGTGCCGCCGGGGGTCGTCCATGCATCGAGATGGGTTCACGCCGTACCCATGAAGAAGCAGCCGTGGCCGCGGCTCGGGCCGCCGTCATCGCCGGTTTCGACAGCACCTCCAATCTTGAGGCCGGGCTCCGGTACGGCATCAAGACGGTGGGCACTGCCGCGCACTCCTTCACCCTCCTGCACGATTCGGAGGTGGACGCCTTCACCGCGCAGACGGCCTCGCTCGGCGTCAACACCTCGCTGCTCGTGGACACGTACGACGTCGAACAGGGCGTCCGCAACGCCGTCGCCGTCGCGGGCCAGCAGCTGGGCGGCGTGCGGCTCGACTCCGGCGATCTGGTTGCCCAGGCCCAGTGGGTCCGCGAGCTGCTCGATGACCTCGGCAATACGTCCACCCGGATCATGGTGACCTCGGACCTGGATGAGTACGCCATCGCCGCGCTGGGATCCGCTCCCGTAGATGCTTACGGTGTGGGCACCTCCCTGGTAACCGGTTCCGGGGCTCCCACTGCCGGGCTGGTCTACAAGCTCGTCAGCCGGGAGGGCACGGACGGGAACTTCGTTTCAGTGGCCAAGGCTGCCAAGAACAAAGCGTCCCTGGGCGGACACAAGTACGCGCTGCGCCGGATCAACCAGCGCGGCCGCGCCGTCGCCGAGGTGGTGGGCGTTGGCGCCCTCCCGCTCAATGACGGCAATGACCGTGAGCTGCTTGAGACCTTCGTCGCTGACGGCGTCGTGCAGCCCGGCTGGACCGGACCGGACGCCGTTGACCGCGCCCGTGCCCGCCATGAAGCTTCGCTGCTTGAGCTGCCGGCGGCGGCTTACCGCCTGCAGCGCGGAGAGCCCGTGATCCCCACCGAATTCGAGGAGGAAACCCGATGACCCGTGCACTGATTGTGGTTGACGTCCAGAACGACTTCTGCGAAGGCGGCGCCCTGGCCGTGCCCGGCGGAAACGATGCCGCGGCGGAAATCAGCGACTACATCGAAACGTCCCGGGACAGGTACGCGGCCGTCGTCGCCACCCAGGACTGGCACATTGAACCGGGCAGCCACTTTTCCGACAATCCAAACTTCCGCGACACGTGGCCGGTCCACTGCGTTGCAGGCACCCACGGGGCGGCACTGAACCCGGACCTGGACACGGAGTTCATTGACGCCTACTTCCGCAAGGGACAGTATGAGGCCGCCTACTCCGGCTTCGAGGGGCTCCTGGCCCCGGACGTTGAAGTGCCGCTGGGCGATCCGGACGCCGAACCGGCGCCGGACGAGGACGCCGTCAGCCTTGACGACTGGCTCCGGGACAACGGCGTGGACGAGGTTGTGATCGTTGGCCTGGCCACCGAATACTGTGTCAAGGCCACTGCGCTGGACGCCATCGCGGCCGGTTACAACACGGCCGTCATCCCGGAGCTGTGCCGCGGCCTGGACCGGGTCGATGTCCGCGCCGCCCTGGACGAGCTGGAGGACGCCGGCGTCGAGCTGCTGGACCTCTAACCCCATCGACATGACAGAAACTGCCCGTATCGGCTTCGATACGGGCAGTTTCTGTCATCTCGATAAAGGGGAGTGGACTACTTGCGGCCGATGAACCAGTCCTGCAGTTTGGCCAGCCGCTTCTGGAGCTGTTCCTCGTTGGCCTGTGCCACGGCCGGTCCGCCGCAGATCCGGCGCAGTTCGGAATGGACCACGCCGTGGGGCATTCCCGAGCGGGCGGACCACGCGGACACATTCTTCGCCAGCTGGGCGCGCAGCTCGGTCAGGTGCCGGTGGTCGGCCACCGAGGGCAGCTGTTCCGGGACGGCTTCCTCCGGCTTTTTCCGGCCGCGGCGGGAGAGCTGTTCCTGCTGGCGCTGGCGCAGCAGCATGGTCACCTGATCCGGGTCCAGGAGGCCGGGTATGCCCAGGAAGTCCTGCTCATCCTCGCTGCCCAGCTCGCCGCCGGTACCGAACTCGCCGCCGTCGAAAAGCACACGGTCAAAGGACGCCTGCGATTCAAGCGCCTCGAACTTCTGCTTCTGCAGCTCTCCGGAGGCCTTCTCTTCCCGGTTCGCGGCCTCCATCAGGGAGTCGTCCAGGCCGAAGCCCTCTTCCTCCGCATGATTCTCCGGCCGGTCCAGGGCGTGGTCCCGCTCAACTTCCATCTCATTGGCCAGGAGCATCAGGTGCGGCACCGAGGGCAGGAAGACCGACGCCGTCTCGCCGCGTTTGCGGGCACGCACAAAACGCCCCACGGCCTGGGCGAAGAACAGCGGCGTTGCCGTGGACGTCGCATAGACGCCGACGGCGAGGCGAGGCACGTCCACGCCTTCGGACACCATGCGCACGGCCACCATCCACCGGGTGTCCCCGGCGGAGAAGTCATCGATTTTTTCAGATGCCTTGGCGTCATCGGAGAGGATCACCGTGGGTGACTCCCCGGTGATTCTCTTCAGCTGGCCGGCATAGGCCCGGGCGTCCTCATGGTCGGTCGCGATCACCAGGCCGCCGGCGTCGGGCACGGTACGGCGGACCTCGCTCAGGCGGCGGTCCGCGGCTGCCAGGACCGCCGGGATCCACTCGCCCGTCGGGTTAAGTGCGGTGCGCCAGGCATGCGCAGTGATGTCCTTGGTGACGGCGGCCTCGCCGAGCGACGCAGCCATTTCCTCTCCGGCACTGTTGCGCCAGCGCATCTGGCCGGAATAGGCCATGAAGATCACCGGACGGACAACGTGGTCTTTCAGGGCCTGGCCGTAGCCATAGGTGTAGTCGGCCTTGGATCGCCGGATCCCCGCGCCGTCCTCGATGTACTCCACGAAGGGAATGGGCGCGGTGTCGGAGCGGAACGGCGTACCGGTCAGGGCGAGGCGCTTCGTGGCCGGTTCAAAGGCCTCCCGGATGCCGTCGCCCCAGGACAGGGCATCACCGCCGTGGTGGATCTCGTCCAGGATCACCAGGGTGCGCGCGGCTTCCGTCTTGGCGCGGTGCAGCATGGGCTTGCTGGCCACCTGGGCATAGGTGACCGCGACGCCGATGAAACCGTGGCCGTGCCGGCCGTCAGCGTTCTTGAAATTCGGGTCCAGTGCCAGGCCGACGCGGGCGGCGGCATCCGCCCACTGCCGTTTCAGGTGGTCCGTGGGCGCCACCACGGTAATCCGGTTGACGATCCCCCGGTCCACCAGTTCGGTGGCCACTCGAAGCGCGAAGGTGGTCTTACCTGCGCCGGGCGTCGCGACGGCGAGGAAATCGCTGTCATTCTTCGTGAAGTATCGCTCCAGGGCTTCGGCCTGCCACTGGCGCAGCTTGGGGGCTGTTCCCCAGGCCGCTCGCTCAGGGTAGGCAGGGGGCAATGCCGGTCCGCCGCCGAACAGGGTATCGGGACTCACGCTTGGGAATGCACCTTTCCGGTACTTGGTCTAACACTTGCACTGCGGATACCCGCCGCTGTTCCAATCACGGCGAAAACCGCCAGGACCAGCCACATCACGGAATACCCGGACTGCTGGCCCACAGGCTGCTGCTGCACCAGGACTGCCAGCAGAACCCCGCCTGCCGCGGTGCCCGCTACCGCGCCCACCTGGTCGGAGAGCTGGAGCGACGCGGAATTCTTTCCCCGGTCAGCTGCCGTGGACGCATCGAGAACCAGGACCGAAGTGCTGGAAAGCGCCGCGCCCATGGCTACCCCGGCCAGTGACCAGACCGCCACCAGGAGCCAGAACGGGGCCTGGGCTCCGGCCAGCAAACCGGTGCCGCCGATTGAGAGCGTCAGCAGTCCCGAACCTCCCGCCAGGAGCAGGTATCGCCGGGGTCCCGGGACCCGTGCCTGCAGGAAGGATCCAATGGCCCAGCCTACCGCGCCCGCGGTCAGCGCGATTCCGGCCGTGGCCGGGCTCACCCCGTAGACGGCCAGCAGCAGCACGGGCATAAAGGCTTCCGCGGAGACGAAGGCGGCGTTAATCAGTCCGCGTGTCGCCACGACCGAAGGCAGTCCGCGCCGCAGCCAGAGCGTGCCGCGCGGAAGCAGCACGGCGAGCGCCGCCACGGCTGCCAGGACGCCGGCGACCGCCAGCAGGCCCAACACCACCGATCCCCTGGCCGCAGCCTCATTGGCGGCCCACTGCGCAGCAAACACGCCGCCGGCCAGGAAGACGCCCCACACCGCGCGGCGCCGTGCCAGTGCGGGATCAAGCTCGGGGTTCTCCGGGGCGCCAAGATGCCGGACGCGCGGCCACACAAGCGCGGCGGCCACGGCCACGATGGGAATGGCGACGGCGAAGACCCACCGCCAGCTCGCGTACTGGGCCAGGAGCCCGGCTGCCAGCGGACCCACCATGGACGGCAGGATCCAGGCCGTCGCCACCCATCCGAAAACCACAGGCTGCAGCCGCGAGGGATACACCTGGCCAATGATCACGTACAGCGCCACCACCATGGCACCGCTGCCCAGGCCGGAAACCGCCCGGCCGGCGGTAACCAGCCAGAATTCGCCCGCCGCGGCCGAAAGCACCAGCCCGGCAACGAGCAGGGCCATGCCGGTAATCAGCGACCGGCGGGGTCCCTCGGCGTCGCAGCGCGAGCCGGCCAGCACCGAGCCAAGGAGCGACGCCGTCAGGAACATCGAGAAGGCAAGTCCGTACCCTGCGCCGGCGCCCAGATCGTCTCCGATCACGGGCATCGCCGTCGTCACCGCCATCGCTTCGAAAGCCACACAGGTGACTATCGCCACGACGCCGAGGGTCAGCGGCCGGAAGGCAGCGGACATTGCGCCGTCACGCCTGTCCGCGGGCAGGGGCTCACTCATAAGGGCATCAGGACTTTACTGCCGCGCGGAGTGCGACGGCGACGAAGGGCCGGGGCAGGAACGGGGGTTACTTCTTCCCGCCGTCATCCTTGCCCGGGCGCAGCCCTTCGTAGATCTCCTTGCAGGCGGGGCAGACCGGGAACTTCTTGGGGTCCCGGCCCGGGGTCCAGACCTTCCCGCACAGGGCGATCACGGGCTCGCCCGAGAGGGCCGATTCCATGATCTTTTCCTTGCGGACGTAGTGCGAGAAACGCTCGGCGTCACCCGGCTCAACCAGCTCGCGCTGCTCTTCGCGCTCGATGACGGCGGTCGAAGAACCGCTGTCAGCCCGGCGCATGGGGTCGGATTCGAAGGGATCAGGAGGCAGAGTCATGTCCCCATCTTAGTACCCGCAGCATTACGAAACCCGGCTCCTACTTGTTCACGGATACGGCCTGGAGGACCTCGGGGCCGCGCTTGTCCAGCCAGCGTCCGCCTATCCGGATGCCTGCCACCATTGCTGCTGCCCCGTAGACCACGCCCACCGCCAGGCTCACCCAGCCCCAGGCACTGCCCAGGCCAAAGACGTACAGCCCCGCAGGAACCAGCAGCGGCAGGGTGATCACGAACTGCATTCCCATCCAGAGGAACTGGACCAGCATGGTCCGTCCGGTCGAACCCGGAGGGGTCTTGAAGGCGTTCTCCCCCGGCAGCGGCACGTTGTAGGTGTACCGGGCGGAGAAGACGCTGGAGAGTCCCAGCCCGCTCAGCAGCAGCCCAAGGCAGAGTCCGAGCAGGACGGGAATGTCCTCCGGCCTGCCCAGGACGATCGGCGGGACGACTGCCGCGGCGAGCGTCGCCGGCAGCGCGAACACCAGACAGGCCAGCGCGCGGCCCGCCCGGTCCGCCGTCCCGGAGAGCCCGGTGGAGAGGTGCAGGGCAAACGCGGTGTTGTCGTAGGAGATATCCGCCGAAATGCCGAACGCGAGCAGGAAGGCCACCAGCGGGCCGATGCCCAGGACCACCGGAGGCAGCCCTTCAGTCTGCACCGCGAAGATCAGGACGACGGCGAGCACCGGAACGATGATCAGCGAGGCGCTGTAGCGAGGGTCCCGGACCCAGTACGTCAGTGCCCGGGCCGCCACGGCGCCCGTGGGCGTAGCCGGGAAGCGGGCGAAGAATCCGAGTTTCCCGGCGCTGCGGCTCGCGGTGGCGTTGTGGGCCGGGGTAACCAGGGCCCTGGCCAGCAGCGCCTTCCAGGCCCATGAGATCAGGGCAAGGAACAGGACGGAGATCAGAAGGCGGAGCAGGCCCGTGCCGGCATTGCCCAGGGCGACGTCGCCCGGGACCGCCCAGGCGACACCCAACGGAGTCCAGGCCAGGATCCCGGCCATCCGGGCGAGGAAGTCCCCCTCGACGGTGATCGCAGTGGCGGTGAAGCCGATAACCGGGCCGATGAACATCAGCGGGACAATCAGCACGAGCCCCGAAACGTCCTTGAAGCGGCGGCTGGAGGCCAGCGACGTCGTCGCCGCTACCCCGAGCCTGGCCATGACAACGCAGGTCAGGACCGCTACCAGGGCAGCCGGAATGCCGGCCAGCACGGCGGCGGGATACTGCCACCAGGCCACGGCCTGGATCAGTGCGGCACCCAGGGTGATGATGCCGGGGATGCCGATGAGGGACGCAAGCGCCAGGCCCAGGATCATCTGGCGCATGGGAATCGCAAAGGTCACGAAGCGGGCCGGGTCCAGCGTCATATCGACGCCGGTGGCCACCACCGGGATCACGGCCCAGCCCAGGACCGCAGCGGAGCCGCCCAGGACCACCAGGGTCCGTGCCAGCTCGGGGTCGTTGAAAGTGAGGAAAAACAGCCCGGCGAGCATGAGCCCGAGAATGCCCAGGCCGTAGAGCGCGCCAAAGGCGATACCAACGATCTGCCAGGGACTGCGCTTGATCGAGTTGCGCAGCAGGATCAGCTTGAGTTTTAGGAGGTGCGCAACCATGAGAGCCCCTCCGAGGTGCTGCGTCCGCCCACCAGGTTCACGAAGGTGTCTTCCAGGCTCTGCCCGCCGCGGACTTCGTCCACGGTTCCGGCCGCCAGGACGTTGCCGGCGGCCACCACGGCAAGGTGGTCGCACATGCGCTGCACCAGGTCCATCACGTGGCTGGAGACGATCACGGTGCCGCCGGACGAGACGTAGTCCGCCAGGATGTCCCGGATGTTGGCGGCGGACACGGGATCCACCGCTTCGAACGGCTCATCGAGGACCAGGAGCCGCGGGGCATGGATCAGCGCAGACGCCAGCGCAATCTTCTTGGTCATACCGGCGGAGTAATCCACCACCAGGGTGCCGGCGTCGGCGGCGAGGTCCAGGGCCTTGAGCAGGTCTGCGGTGCGTTCCGCCACGGTTTCCCGCTCCATTCCGCGCAGCAGGCCGGCGTATGTGACCAGCTGTTCACCGGTGAGCCGGTCAAAGAGCCGCACCCCGTCCGGGAGGACGCCCATCAGGCGCTTGGCTTCGAGCGGCTTCTCCCAGACGTCAACGCCGTGTACCCATACCTTGCCGTAGTCCGGGCGCATGAGTCCGGTGGCCATGGACAGCGCCGTGGTCTTGCCCGCGCCGTTGGGGCCAACCAGGCCGTAGAAGGACCCTGCCGGCACGTCGAGGTTGATGCCGTTGACGGCAATCTTCTGGCCGAACCGCTTGGCCAGCCCGCGGATGGCCAGGGCAGGTGCCGGCTGGCTTGATCCGTTCGGGGCCGGCTGGACGTTCTGCGGTTCCCCGCCGGGCACGGCGGCAGGATCAGGATTTTGGCTCATACCGAAAATCTAGCAAGCGGGGCCTCGTCCGACCTCCGCCTTACGAAGGAAATCCGCGCACAAAACCAGCGCCGGCACCCCGCCGCGCGGACTAGGAATCCTAGAAAAGCGCCCGGGCCAGTGCGGAGCGGGCCTTGGTGACGCGCGGATCTGACGGACCGGCAATTTCGAACAGGTCCAGCAGGCGCACGCGGACCCGTTCGCGGTCCTCCCCTCCGGTGCGGGAAATCAGCCGGATGAGCCGGTTGAAGGCGTCCTCGACGTGGCCCCCGGAAATGTCGAGGTCCGCCACCGCCAGCTGGGCATCGACGTCGTCCGGGTGGTCGGCTGCCGCGGTGCGCAGCGCCTCTGCGTCCGCGTCCCTGAGCCGCTGCATCAGCTCAACCTGGGCGAGCCCAGCCTTTGCGTCCGCGTCTGCCGGCTGTTCGGCCAGGGCCTTGCGGTAGGCGGCGGCCGCGCCGTCATAGTCCCCTGCCACGATCGCGTCGTATGCCTCCTGGTGCAGCGGCGGAAGGGGCTTTTCCTCTGCGGCACCCTCACCTGCCTCGCCCAGGGAACCGCTGACGCCGTTGGCCTCGGCCACCTGCATCAGTTCAGTGACCAGGGCCCGGATCTGCTCCGCCGGAACCGGGCGGTCCAGCAGCGGCACAGGCTGGCCCTTAATGACAGCGGCGACGGTCGGTACCGCAACGGCCTGGAAGGCCTGGGCAATCTGCGGATGGGCGTCTACGTCGACGTTGGCCAGCAGCAGGCGTCCCTGCCGGGCAGCGGCTTCCTGTTCCAGCACCGCGGTGATCTCCGCCGACTCGGGGCTGCGCGGGGAATAGAGGTTCACGATCACGGGCACTGTGGACGAAAGCTGCACCACCTGCGGGAACGTCTGTTCCGAAACTTCCACCACGTAGGAGGAGGGCCCCTCCCCCGGGGCACCGGCCGCCGCAGGGGGCGGCGTGCTCGCGCGGTTCTTCAGCGCGGAGAGGTCCACCGCTCCCCGAAGGTTCATGGACGGAGCGGGCGCGGGTCGGTGGTTCGGTGTGCTCATGGCTTCAACCCTAATACGGCTGCCGCACTCCCGGGCAAGTGTCCGTGGACAGCACAGCGGCGCCGCAGGCATCTCATGCCGCGGCGCCGCTCTCCGGTGGGTTAGGGAGTTTTACTTGAGGGTGGCGGAGAGCAGCTGCTGCGCCGCTCCAATGACCTCCACCTTTTCGTCTGCTCCTGCCGGCGGAACGTAGAGCATGACGGCTTCGCCGTACGCCACGTCAATGCCCGCTTCGGTGTTCTTCTCACCGGTGAGGGTCTCATAGATGGTGCCCTCAAGGTTGATCGAGTCCCCGGCTTCGCGCGGGACGCTGGAGTAGCTGTGGGACATGTAGCCGAACACGATCGCGCCTCCGTCAGCGGTCCGCAGTGCCCGGGTGTCGGACGGCACCGGGGTGTGGCTGAAGGTAATGGTAGCGAACTCGTTTGCCGGGTTGCCGGTCACTTCGGCCTGGAACGTGGTCACGGCCTCGGCGAAGCTGTTCGGAGCGAAGGTCTCCTTGTTTCCGCCGTCCGGCTTGGTCAGGGCATCGGCAAGGGCATCCACGGCTGCCTGCGGTGCCATTGCCAGGTCCTCACCGGAGTCCGCGGCGACGGTTTCAACGCCGGTGCCGTCCGCGGGCGGCTGCGGGAAGGTTGTTCCGGGCAGCATCTGGATCGCGGAGACCAGCTTGTAGTTTTCCCGTGCGGAGGCCTGGACCAGTACCAGCGCCTGCGGGACCGTGTTGTCACCGCCCTGCGTCACGGCTACGACCGTACGCGGGAACGAGGTGTCGCTGGAAATGAGGTCGGTGAGCAGCGGCGAGGCAGCCACGGCGGGCGGAGCCTTCGTATCCGGGACCTTCGCAGCCGTAGCGTAGTTGGCCTTGCGCAGTTCCAGTGCCGTGGACGCCGTGCGCTCGGGAAGCAGCGAGGCGTCCTTGGCGGCGTCGGCCTCCTGCACTGTTCCGGCCACCGAACTGAGGATCCGGGACAGCTGCCCGTCCAGCACAACGGGGTAGTTCTCTTCCTGGGCCGGAGCGTCCGCCGCGTTTGCTGCCCCGGGCACCAGCCCCACTGCCAGACTGCCGGCGAGTGCAGCGGCCGTGAAACCGGCTGCTGTCCGCAGGGCCGAAGAGGAGGACGATTCTTCGGATGTCTTCTGTCCGCGGCGGGCAACGATGCGCTGCGCAGCGGTATCCGTTTCGCGCACTGCGCGGCGGCTGCCGGGCGTCGGCGGACCCGTCTTCCTGCCGCGCGCCAGGAAGGCCAGTGCCAGGCCGAGCACGGCTGCGAGAGCACCGGCGATGATCAGCGGAACGGCCAGCGGCGTGCCCTGGTCATTGGGCCAGCTGATGGTGATGTCAGTGGGCGCGGGCGCGGTTCCGTCAGAGGCAATCAGCACCGACCAGTCCCCGGCGGCGGGTGCGGTCCAGGTGTAGGAGAGCTCGCCGTCCACGCTTTCCTCGCTGACCCAAAGATCGGATCCGGCGGGGCTGGGGACGGTGGAATCACCTTCGCTGGTTTCGGCGCTGAGGGACTCGTCCGCACCGGAACCAATCCGCGTCACGGCTGCGCCGTCCACCCACGCATCGACGTCGGCTGAACGCCCCACGGCGAGGAAGACGCCGTCATCGGAACGGACCGTGATCTCAGCGCCGTCCGGGCGGGAGTCCAGCAGGTCTGGCTCAAGGACGGCCACTGGCGCGGCGCCGGCGTCGGGGGCCTGGGCCGTTAGGGTCTGGGGCGGCGCCCAGATAGTGCGCTGGCCAATCCCGACGAGCATCATCAGGATTCCGAGCACTATGAGCGGAACTGCAATTTTGTTTCGCACAGCTTACCTATCGTTGGTCACGGTCCTCCGCGCGCCTGTAGGCAGCGGGAACGGGACTGATGCCCCTATGGTCATCGTGGTTGGCGGTTGCTTTATAACCCTATGGTAACGAACGGCCCCGCGTGAGCACATTTCGGCGGCCGGCCCCTCAACCGCCGCGTGCAGCGGGCCTACCCGCGCAGCCGGTCTGCGGCTGATAATCTGACGCGGCACGGTACACCCCGCGCACCAGTGCAGGCACCGAGGGAGAGCAGGGCAGATGAGCGAGGACCGGGACCTTCCCGTCGACGAACCACTCCCCGCTCCGGGCACGCCGCCCACCCGCCGTGAGCGCCTTTCCTCCGCCGGCTCACGCGCCTGGCGGCTGATTTCCCGCATTCCCGGGGCACGTCCGCGGCCGCAGTTCGATTTTCCGCCGGAGGAGCAGGACCTGGAGGTCCTTCCCGAGCCGGAGGTTGATCCGGACGCAAAGCTCTCTGATGAACGACGCCGGTTCGGCGGCCCTCCCCCGCCGCTTTCCACGGGCGCGGGTCCGGACAAGCACCCGATCCGCTTCGGGTTCATGTTCACCGTGGGCGTAGGTTTCGCCCTGCTGCTGTTCTTCATCATCACCAACGTGGGCGAACTGCTGGTCTGGATCGGCGCTGCACTGTTCATTGCCCTCGGGCTGGATCCGGTGGTCCGCTGGCTCAGTGCCCGCGGCGTCCCGCGGCCGGCCGGCATCGCCATAGTGGTGGTCATCCTGGCCGGTGCCGTGACCGCCTTCTTCGCCACCCTGATTCCGACGATCGTCAGCCAGACCACTGAAGTGGTCAACAACGCACCAAGCTATGTGGACCGGTTCCTCTCCTCCGATTTCTTCGTGACGATCGAGGCCCAGTTCAAGATCCGCGAACGCGTGGATGAAGAGGTGCAGAAGTTCTTCTCCAACGCGGACGCAGTCGGCGGGATCTTCGGCGGTGTGCTCAGTGTGGGCACGGTCATTGCCAACGGGCTGTTCGGCGCGCTGATCATCCTTGTCCTGACGCTCTATTTCCTCGCGTCGCTGCCCTCCATGAAGAAATGGGCCTACCGACTGGCTCCGCGCAGCCGGCGCCGGCGGGTAGAGGCGCTCTCGGAGGAAATCACCGGCAGCGTAGGAAACTACGTGATCGGCCAGGGGTTCGTCGCCCTGCTGGATGCGCTCTACGCCTTCATCATCATGACCATCACCGGCGTTCCGTTCTCCGTGCTGCTGGCCTTCGTCGTGGCCCTCCTGGCTTTCATTCCGCTGGTAGGCCCGCCGATCGCCCTGGTGCTCGTCTCCCTTATTGCCCTGACCTCGAGCTGGCAGACTGCCGTGGTCTTTGCCATCCTCTACATGGCCTACCTCCAGTTCGAGGCGTACTTCGTCTCGCCGCGCGTGATGCAGCGGGCGGTGGCGGTACCAGGCGCCGTCGCGGTGATCGCCGTAATTGCCGGCGGCACGCTGCTGGGTGTCCTCGGCGCCCTGATCGCCATTCCGACGGCGGCTGCCGTGCTGCTGCTGATGAAGGAAGTAGTTATCGCCCGCCAGGACCGGCTCTAGCCGGGGCGGGCAGAACTAGCGGCGGGGAGCTGAACCCGGACGCGTGCGCCAGCACCGGGCGTGCCAGTGGCGGCGGTCCTCGACCGCGCTTTGCCGGCCAAAAAGGGAATCTTCCTGCCAGACCACCAGATGCTCGATCCCGGGCGGAATGACCTGCCCGCAGCCCGGGCAGCGGTAGTCCTTGGCTGCGTTCCGGGCGGTGATACGCCGGACCGACCATTCGCCGTCGGACGCCGACTCGTGCTGCGGCAGCCCTGCCCGGGAGCGCTCCAGGTCAATCTCCGGAACCGGCGCGGCCCACTTGCGGCGCGCGTTGCGCCCGGCTGCGGTGCTGGAGGCCGGCAGCTGCCGGCGGGGACGGTTGGAGCGGGGCATAAAACCATCTTGCCGCAGCCGAACCGGTAAAGTGCAACTGTGCGTTTAGTGATAGCCCGCTGCTCCGTTGACTACGTCGGCCGCCTCCGTGCCCACCTGCCCCTCGCTACCCGCCTGCTGATGGTGAAGGCGGACGGTTCCGTGCTGATCCATTCCGACGGCGGTTCCTATAAGCCGCTGAACTGGATGAGCCCGCCGGCCACGCTCCGGATTACCGAACCGGGTGAGGACGACGCCGAAGCGGGAGTCGTGGAGGTCTGGAACGTCCAGAGCGCCAAGACGGATGACAAACTGGTCATCAGCGTCTTCGAGCACATCTCCGACGTTGCCCATGAGCTCGGCACAGACCCCGGACTGATCAAGGACGGAGTGGAGGCTGATCTCCAGCGGCTCCTGGCCGAGCAGATCACCAAGCTGGGCGAGGGCTACACGCTGATCCGCCGCGAATACATGACAGCGATTGGTCCGGTGGACATTCTCGCCCGCGACGCCGACGGCGGCACGGTCGCTGTGGAGCTCAAGCGCCGCGGCGACATTGACGGAGTGGAGCAGCTCACCCGGTACCTTGAGCTGCTGAACCGCGATCCCCTACTGGCACCGGTGCGCGGAGTGTTTGCGGCCCAGCAGATCAAGCCGCAGGCAAGGGTCCTCGCAACAGACCGCGGCATTGATTGCCTCACCCTGGACTATGACGAAATGCGCGGTGTTGACGACGTCGAGTCGCGTCTCTTCTAACCATTTCCCTGCAGTTAACCGCCGCGTTAACCAAGCCCTTTATCAGCGCAAAACGAGCAGCCGGAAATCTGCGAAAATTTTCCATCGAATCCGTTGACGGCTCTTTAGTGGTATGTAACGCTATAACCAGTCTTTGTGTAGGTGTTTTTCATGCTCGCAAGACGGTTGCGAGCGTGTTGCTCCTGTAGGAACTGCCTTACCGGCAGGGAACCTGGACTTCCCGCTTCGGTAACAACCAGAGGCACGAGGTGTGCCGGTACAGTTTCAGCACTAAAGGAGATAGACAAATGGCACAGGGAACCGTCAAATGGTTTAACGCGGAAAAGGGTTTTGGCTTCATTACCCCGGATGATTCCGACGGAGACGTTTTCGTCCACTACTCGGAAATCCAGTCCAACGGGTTCAAGACCCTGGATGAGAACCAGCGCGTTCAGTTCGAGATCGGCCAGGGCGCCAAGGGCCCCCAGGCTACCGGCGTAACCGCCCTCTAGTTCTCAGCAGAGCAGCAGCGGGGACCTTCGTGGTCCCCGCTGTTTTTGCGTCCGGCCGACGTCCCCCGCCCCCCATCGAGAGGCCAGTTACGGCTCTTCCCAGGGCTGAAAGGGGCCGTAACTGGCCTTTCGACGGAAGAAGGGTGGCCGGATTCAGCTGCGGCGGCGCAGCACGTTGGCGCCAAGGCCGCGCAGCGACTCCATGAACCGCTCGTAGCCGCGGTCAATGTGGTCCACTCCCCGCACTTCCGTGGTCCCCTCCGCCGCCAGCCCGGCGATCACCAGTGCAGCACCCGCCCGAATGTCGTTCGCCTCCACCGGCGCCCCGGAAAGCCGCGACACTCCCTGGATCAGGGCATGGTGTCCGTCCAGGCGCACCACGGCACCCAGCCGGGCCAGTTCCGAGGTGAACCCCCAGCGCGCTTCAAACACGTTCTCCGTGACCATGCCGGAGCCGGTGGAAACGGCGTTCAACGCCACCACGAAAGGCTGCAGGTCCGTAGGAAAGCCCGGGTACGGCAGGGTGGAGACGTTGATCGGCTCCGGACGGGAGGGGCCCTTGACGGTGAACCCATCCTGCCGGGTCTCCACCGCGCAGCCCGCCTGGGCAAGCTTGTCCAGCACCACCGTGAGCGCGCGGGGGTCGGCGTTGCGCACCTCGATGTTGCCTCCGGTGATGGCCGCAGCAAACGCCCACGTACCGGCGACGATGCGGTCCGGCACCACACGGTGCGTCACGGGAGAGAGCGTCTGAACTCCCTCGATCACCAGAGTGTTGGTTCCGATTCCGCTGATCTGGGCGCCCATTGCACAAAGCATCCGCGCGATGTCGGTGATCTCGGGTTCACGGGCCGCATTGTCGATGATGGTGGTGCCGCGGGCCAGGGTGGCCGCCATCATGATGTTCTCCGTAGCCCCCACCGAGGGAAAGTCGAGGACATGCCGGGCACCAACGAGTCCGTCAGGTACGGAGGCGATCAGGTAGCCGTGGTCGATGGAAATGGAGGTGCCCATCGCTTCCAGTCCGGCCCGGTGCATATCCAGTCCGCGCGAGCCGATGGCGTCTCCGCCGGGCAGGGCAACCTCCGCGCGGCGGCATCGGGCCACCAGCGGGCCGAGCACGGAGATCGAGGCGCGCATGGCCCGGACAAGATCGTAGTCCGCCTGGTGTCCGGGAACAGCCGGGACGTCGATCCGCACCTCGGCGGCGTCGGCGTCGTAATCCACGGTGCAGCCCAGCCGGCGCAGCAGCTCGGCCATAATCCAGACGTCCTGGATGTTGGGCACGTTGGTGATGGTGGAACGTCCCTGCGCCAGCAGCGTGGCTGCCATGAGCTTCAGTACCGAGTTCTTGGCCCCCGGGACGGTCACCGAGCCGTTGAGCGTGGAGGGGCCGGTGACAACAATGACGTCTTCCATGACTCCATACTAGGGGCCGCGGGGCGCTGCCGCGTGCCGCCGGCTGGATACGGCAAAGGCGCAGGGAAGATTCCCTGCGCCTTTGCGCGCACTTAGTCCCGGGCCTTAGCGCCAGGTGCCGATGCCTATCACCGGACCGGCTTCCAGCCAGGAAGACAGTCCGGTGTAGACGTCATACTTCATTGCCATGAGCAGCTCGCGACCCTCGTACTCCAGGGTCACTACCAGCGCTCCGGGCTGAATGCGGGCGCGCTCAGCCTCGGTGGGCTGGCGCCACCCCTTCACCTCCAGGGAGCTGCGCAGGAACCTGTGCGGAGGCCGCGGGCTGAGAGAGAACAGACGGAGCCATTCAAGATGGGTGTCCGTATAACGACAAACCCCCATCCGCCACCCGCCGGGCGGGAAGCAGATGGAGGCGTCGAAGGTACCCAGGGTGCGCCGCAGCTGCGTGCGGCGCACCCAGAAAAGCGCCGTTGCAAGTACCAGCAGCCCGAAGAAGGCTGCCAGCGCAATGAACACGTAGGTACTGTCCATTGGAGAGGGTCAGCGGGTCCCAGCGTTGGCTGCGTCGTTCAGCTGGGCGTTGTCCGCGACGATGACCACACGGTTGGAGTCGACGGAGAAGAACCCGCCGTCAACGCCAACGGTGATGCGGCTGCCGGACACCGGTTCGATGGCCAGCTCGCCCTCGGCCAGGATCGCCAGCACCGGCGCGTGGCCGGGAAGGATCCCGATTTCCCCGTCGGCAGTGCGTGCCTTGACCATCTTTGCCGGACCGGACCACACAAAGTGGTCGGCCGCGACAATCTCGACTTCGAGTTCAGCAGTGTCAGCCATGGGGCTTACTTCCCGGTCTGCTCTTGGATCTTCGCCCACTGACGCTCAACATCGTCCATGCCGCCAACGTTGAAGAAGGCCTGCTCGGCAATGTGGTCCACGTCGCCGTCGCAGATAGCCTTGAAGCCTTCGATGGTGTCCTTGACGGACACGGTCGAGCCCTCAACGCCGGTGAACTGCTTGGCGGTGTAGGTGTTCTGCGACAGGAACTGCTGGATGCGGCGTGCACGGGCGACGACGATCTTGTCTTCTTCGCCCAGTTCGTCAATGCCGAGGATGGCAATGATGTCCTGCAGTTCCTTGTTCTTCTGCAGGATCTGCTTGACGCGGACAGCCGTGTCGTAGTGCTCCTGGCCAACGTACTGCGGGTCGAGGATACGCGAGGTTGAAGTCAGCGGATCCACGGCCGGGTACAGGCCTCGGGATGCGATTTCACGGGAAAGTTCCGTGGTGGCATCCAGGTGCGCGAAGGTGGTGGCCGGAGCCGGGTCGGTGTAGTCATCAGCCGGGACGTAGATGGCCTGCATCGAGGTGATGGAGTGGCCCTTCGTCGAGGTGATGCGCTCCTGCAGCAGACCCATCTCGTCAGCCAGGTTGGGCTGGTAGCCCACGGCGGAAGGCATGCGGCCCAGCAGGGTCGACACCTCGGAACCGGCCTGGGTGAAGCGGAAGATGTTGTCGATGAAGAGCAGCACGTCCTGGTTCTGGACATCGCGGAAGTATTCCGCCATGGTCAGGCCGGACAGTGCAACGCGCAGACGCGTTCCCGGCGGCTCATCCATCTGGCCGAATACAAGGGCGGTGTCCTTCAGGACGCCTGCCTCTTCCATTTCAACCCAGAGGTCGTTGCCTTCACGGGTACGCTCGCCAACACCGGCGAACACCGAGGTACCACCGAAGTTGCGGGCAACACGGGTGATCATTTCCTGGATCAGAACGGTCTTGCCGACGCCGGCGCCGCCGAACAGGCCGATCTTTCCACCCTTGATGTACGGGGTGAGAAGGTCGATGACCTTGATGCCGGTTTCCAGCATCTCGGTGGATCCCTCAAGGTCCGCGAAGTTCGGGGCCTTGCGGTGGATCGGCCAGCGCTCGTTGATTTCCAGCTGCTCGGCCGGAACGTCCAGCGGCTCACCGAGCACGTTGAAGATGTGGCCCTTGACGCCGTCACCAACGGGAACGGAGATCGGAGCACCGGTGTCCACCACGGCTGCGCCGCGGACCAGGCCGTCGGTGGCCTGCAGGGAGATGGCGCGGACGAGGTTGTCACCCAGGTGCTGGGAGGTCTCGAACGTGATGGTCTTGGTCTCACCGTTGAGCGTCAGCTCGGTGGTGAGTGCGTTGTAGATGGTGGGGATTGCGTCAGCCGGGAATTCGACGTCGACAACCGGGCCAATGACACGGGCGATACGGCCTGTGGCGCCCGGGGCTACGGAGGTTGCTCCGTGCTCGGCAGTTTGGGCAGTCATCTCTCTCACTTCACTCAGTTAGATGGCGTGTGGACTAAGTATTTTCTGGTGGATCTCTTCGATAAGCGGGCTAGGAAGCGCTGAGCGCGTCCGCACCTGCCACGATCTCGGAGAGTTCCTGGGTGATTTCAGCCTGACGGGCGTTATTGCGAAGTCGCGTGTACTTCTTAATAAGTTCGGAGGCGTTGTCCCCTGCGGATTTCATGGCGCGCTGGCGGGCTGCGAGCTCGGAAGCTGCGGCCTGGAGCATAGCTGCGAAGATGCGCGACTCGATGTAGCGCGGCAGCAGTGCGTCAAGGACCTGTTCCGGTTCGGGCTCGTACTCGTAGAGGGGCAGGATGTCCGATTCGGACGGTGCTTCCTCTTCGACTACTTCCAGCGGCAGCAGGCGGATTACCGCAGGTTCCTGGACAACCATGGACTTGAAGCGCGTGAATACGATGTGGATTTCGTCCACGCCGCCGTCTTCGTAGGCCGTATTGAAGTCATCGAGGAGTGTCTTGCCGATTTCACGGGCGGTCTCGAACTCGGGCGCATCCGTACCGCCGGTCCACACGCGTTCGTAGGCGCGGTCGCGGAAGTCGTAGTACGCCTGGGCCTTGCGTCCCACCAGGTACGTCTTGACCTCTTTGCCCTCTTCACGGAGCAATTCGTTCAGCGATTCGCTCTGCTTCAGGACTCCGGCGGAGTACGATCCGGCAAGACCGCGGTCAGAAGTCATGATCACTACTGCGGCCCGGCGGATCTGCTCCGGCTCGGTAGTCAGCGGGTGATCGATTTCCGACTGGGACGCCACAGCAGAAACGGCACGGGTGATCGCATTGGAATAAGGCAGCGCCGCGGCAACGCGGGTGCGGGCCTTTCCAATGCGAGAGGCAGCAATCAGCTCCATCGCCTTGAAGATCTTCTGCATCGACGTGGTCGAGGCGATCTTCTGGCGGTAGACCCGAATTTGGGCTCCCATACTTTTCCTTTCGGTTCCTAGTTGAGACTAGGGGCTAAGGCAATGGCCAAGGGTTCCGCGGCCGGCTTGCACCGGCCGCGGAACTCTAAGCCGCTAGCGCTTCTGCTTGACGATCTTTTCCTGGTCGACTGCGTCCTCGTCCAGAGCCGAAGCTTCTTCGTGGCCGGCAGCAACCATGCGGTTGTCACCCTCGCCGAAGAAGCCCTGCTTGAAGTCGGTGATGAGCGTCTTGAGTTCGTCAACCGTTGAGTCTTCGAGCTTGTTGGTCTCGGCCAGAACGGTCATGACCTTCGAAGAGTGGCGGACGTGGTCAAGGAACTCGGATTCGAAGCGGCGAACATCTTCCACCGGAACGTCATCGAGGAAGCCGTTCGTACCGGCCCAGATGGAGACAACCTGGTCTTCAACGGGGTACGGCGCGTACTGGCCCTGCTTGAGCAGTTCCATCAGGCGTGCACCGCGGGTCAGCTGCTGGCGGGAAGCCGCATCCAGGTCCGAGGCGAACATGGCGAATGCCTGCATGTCGCGGTACTGAGCCAGTTCCAGCTTCAACGTACCGGAAACCTTCTTCATGGCCTTCTGCTGTGCCGCACCGCCAACGCGGGAGACGGAGATACCAACATCCACGGCGGGGCGCTGGTTGGCGTTGAAGAGGTCCGACTGCAGGAAGATCTGGCCGTCGGTGATGGAGATGACGTTGGTCGGGATGTAGGCCGAGACGTCGTTTGCCTTGGTCTCGATGATCGGCAGGCCGGTCATCGAACCTGCGCCGAGCTCGTCGGAGAGCTTTGCGCAACGCTCCAGCAGGCGGGAGTGCAGGTAGAAGACGTCGCCCGGGTAGGCTTCGCGTCCCGGCGGGCGGCGCAGCAGCAGCGACACGGCACGGTAGGCTTCAGCCTGCTTCGAGAGGTCATCAAAGATGATCAGGACGTGCTTGCCGCCGTACATCCAGTGCTGGCCGATAGCCGAGCCGGCGTACGGTGCCAGGTACTTGAAGCCTGCGGGGTCAGATGCCGGGGAGGCCACGATGGTGGTGTACTCCATGGCGCCTGCATCTTCGAGGGTCCGCTTGATCTCGGCGATCGTGGACGCCTTCTGGCCGATGGCCACGTAGATGCAGCGCACCTGCTTCTCCGCGTCACCCGAAGCCCAGTTGGCCTTCTGGTTCAGGATGGTGTCGACGGCGATAGCGGTCTTGCCGGTCTTGCGGTCACCAATGATCAGCTGGCGCTGGCCGCGGCCGATCGGGATCATCGCGTCGATGGCCTTCAGGCCGGTCTGAAGCGGTTCGTGAACCGACTTACGCTGGGTAACACCCGGTGCCTGCAGTTCCAGTGCGCGGCGTGCCTCAGCCTGGATCGGTCCCATGTCGTCCAGGGGCTCGCCCAGGGGATCGACGACGCGGCCGAGGAAGGCATCCCCAACGGGGACGGACAGGACTTCACCGGTGCGGTGAACTTCCTGGCCTTCTTCAATTCCGCCAAAGTCGCCGAGGACAACGACACCGATTTCACGGGTGTCGAGGTTCTGGGCCAGGCCCAGCGTGCCGTCCTCAAACCGAAGCAGCTCGTTCGCCATAACGGAGGGCAGGCCCTCCACACGGGCAATGCCGTCGCTGGCGGTGGTTACGCGGCCAACTTCAACGCGCTCTGCGTTTCCGGGTTCGTAGGACGCCGCAAATTCATTCAACGCATTACGGACGTCGTCGGCGTTGATGGTCAATTCGGCCATCTGCAGTCCCTGCTCTCCTATGTTGTGATCATCGCTTCGTGCCGATGACCTTCGATTGGTTCTCAAATGTTTCTCATGGCCCGGTAAGCCACAAAGGGTGGCTAGACCGCGAGCTTCCGGCGGAGTTCCGACAAACGGGTTACCACGGTGGAATCGACGACTTCATCGCCCACCGTAACCCGGATGCCCCCGACGATCGAGGGATCAACGGTTGCGTTGATCTTCAGCTCGCGCCCGTACAGACCGTTCAGAGACGCCTGCAGGCGTGCCCGCTGCTCATCGGTGAGTGGCCGGCTGGTGCGCACTTCGGCGATCCACCGCTGCTGCCGTCCGGCAACCAGTTCAAGGAACCGGGTGACCAGGGCGGTCGGGCGGAGTCCACGCGGAGCGGTGACAGCCTGACGGATCAGTACCTTCGCAGCGTCGGAGCTGCCCGGCACCAGTTTCTCTGCCAGCTCTGCCCGTGCCTGCAGGCTTGCCTGCGGGTTGGACAGTGCTCGCTGCACCTCATGGCTGGCTGCCACGGTCTCGTTGAAGGCGAAAAGTTCGCTCTCAAGTGCTTCAAGGCCGGCTGAACCGGGACCCTTGTTTTCCGCGACCGCGGAGACAACCGTTGCAGCCAGGGTTTCCAGAGCATCCCCGAGGTCGCGCGGTGTGCGCCACCGGGATTCAACCAAAGAAGCAACAATCTGCTCGGCGTCGGCCGAAACCTTGCCGCCAACCAGTTTGGAGACCAGGGCTGCCTTCTCATGGCCATCACGAGCCGGATCAGTCAGGGCCCGCAGCAGGCCGGTCTGGCCGTCCAGGAGGCCCAGGATTCCAAAGAGTTCCTCGGCGAGGCCGAGGGTCGCGTTGGGAAGGCGTGCTTCCAACTGACCCTGGGCCGCTGCCAGTGACTCGCTCGATATACCTGCCATTACTGAACCGCACCTGCGTTCTGCGAGGTTTCCAGCTCATCCAGGAAACGGTCAACCACGCGGGCGGAGCGTGCGTCGTCGGCGAGGGACTCGCCAACGATCTTGCTTGCCAGCTCGGTGGCCAGGGTTCCTACCTCGGCGCGGAGCGAGACAACTGCTGCCTGGCGCTCGGCTTCGATGGTCACCTGGGACTGTTCCATGATGCGTGCCGATTCGGCAGCAGCCTTTGCCTTCAGGTCGGCGAGAATCTGAGCGCCTTCAGCGCGCGCTTCCTCACGGATCCGGTTGGCTTCGGTGCGTGCGTCGATCAGCTGCTGCTTGTACTCGTCGAGGGCAGCGCTGGCTTCAGCCTGTGCTGCCTCGGCCTTGGCAAGTCCGCCTTCGATGGCCTCGGTACGTTCTGCATACGTCTTCTCGAACATCGGGACGACGAACTTGACGACGATGAACATCAGCACGGCGAAGCCAAGCAGTGTTACCAGGATCTCCCAGATGTTTGGGATCAGAGGATTAGCGCCTTCAGCGGCGGCGAGGATTACTGCCTCGTTCATTTCTCATCCGTCCTATCTACTTGGTGTGGGAAATACGCGCTGACGTTAGAGGACGAACGCGAAAACCAGACCAAGGATGGCGAGGGCTTCGGTCAGGGCCAGGCCCAGGAAGGCGATCGGCTGCAGGACGCGCTGTGCTTCGGGCTGGCGTGCAACACCGTTGATGTAAGCGGCGAAGACGAGGCCCACACCGATTGCACCGCCGATTGCCGAGAGGCCGTAGCCGATGAGGTTCAGGGAGCCGGAGATTTCACCAGTCATTGGTATTTCCTTTCAAGATGCCCGCAGGCAGGTTGTTTGGTTCAGGGGGTTCCCCGCTAAGGGGAGGTTTTAGTGGTCCGCGGCTGCTACTGAGCCTTGGATGTAGATCGCAGTCAGCAGGGTGAAGACGTACGCCTGCAGGCACTGGATCAAAACTTCGAACAAGAACATTCCGACGCCGCCAACCAGGGTCAGTGCGCCGAGCGGCTTGAGCAGGCCTTCGGCCTCCAGCAGGAGGAACTCGGTGCCCGACGCAGCCAGCATGATGATCAGGTGGCCTGAGAGCATCGTGGCGAAGAGTCGGAGGCTGTGGGTGATCGGGCGGACCAGGAAGGTCGAGATGATTTCGATCAGGACCACCAGCGGCAGAATGAACACCGGAACACCGGAAGGAACGGTGGCGTACTTGAAGTACTTGATGCCGTGCTTCTTGATGCCCAGGATGATCCAGGTGAAGTACACGATGGCGGCCAGCGCGTACGCGGTGCCTACGTGGGAGGTGGTCGGCAGCTGGGCCAGCGGGATACTGCCCCACAGGTTGTTCAGCAGGATGAAGAAGAACAGCGAGAACAGCAGCGGAACAAAGGGACGGAAGTCCTTTTCACCGATGATGTCGCGGCCGATCGAGTTGCGGACCAGGTTGTAGCTGAACTCGCCCAGGAACTGCAGGCGGCCCGGTACAAGCTGCCGCTTCCGTGCGGCAGCAATAAAGAACCAGCTGATCAGGGCAACGGACAGGAGGATAAGCAGCATCTGCTTTCCAAAGCCCTCGCCGTACTCGGCGCCCCAGGGAAGGATCTCAGGGAGGTGCATTTCATCGAGGGTTGGTGCAACAAACCCCTCTTCATTGGCGGCGGGAAGCGCAAGCGCGATCAACGCGTTTCCTCTCTGCTTTGTCCATCGTTGGGCATTTCATTGGCGGGGGCATGTGGCATGCATCCGTTTACTAAGTTGTGTGACATTGCTTCGTCTAACCCTCATCCGGCCGTTCTCCGCCCGTAGGCGGTTTTGGCTTAGTGGAAGTGAGCCCGTGGGCGGCGGCGACGTAAAAACCGCTCAGCCCGCCCAGGGCGAAACCTGCAAAAAGAATCCAGCGGGTCCCCAGAAGACTGTCCAGCCCCCACCCTATCAAACCAAGGGCAATGATTCCGGACAGGACATATTGGAGGATTGCGCGGCGCTTGCTCAGCGGGGCTTCAAACGCAGCGGGAACCTGTCCGGCTGCATTCTTCTTTGATTTCGCTGCCACCTCAGGCTCCTTTCGCGGCGTCGTCTGTAGGCGCTGACACATCGTTGTAAATCAGCTGGCGCGTGCGGGAAAACGCACGGATTTCGGCGACCTGCCAAATCACTACGGTGCCGAGGGCAGCAAAAGCGAACCAGGGGCGCTCGAGCCATTCAGGCACGCCCACGCTCCAGAGGGCCACCGCGAAACCGACAACCTTGACGGCATATGTCACGGCGAACATTCCTATGGCGCCTGACGGGTTCTTCCGTCCCACTACATGTCCGACTACGAGGCTGAGCCCGAAGAACAGGGCGATGAGGCCCCAGCCGGCGGCAACGCTCGCGGCACCGGCAGGTCCCGGACCAGCGATCAGTGCGGCCGCTGCTGCGGCGGCGGCAGGGATGCCGGTCCAGGCAAGGGACATCCCCAGGATGCGGAGCCAGGGCGCGTCTGTGGGCCCGGAAGCACTGATCCGCTTAGCGCGTGCGCCGTCGGCTTGGCTCATGGCTGAAGGATCATCCTTGCGATGTGGGGAAAACGGCTGTGGGAAAAGCTAGTGGGGACGCAGCTCTGTACGTCGCACCGCTTGAATTCTACAGTACATAGAACTGCGCTGTGACATCCGTGCGGGCGACAGTCAGCTTCGTGCTGCCCGGAAGGGCATCACGTGCGTGCCCGCTGCCGGAAGTGCGCGGCAATCCTTGGAGAGGCCAGGTACAGGCAGGAAACGGCAATCACTAACACGGTGCCCGCCGCCGTCGTACCCCAGCCGGTCCCTCCGGTAACCAGGCCGGTGCCGCCCACGAGTACGGTGCACAGTGTCACCAGGGACGCAGACTGGACGTGGCTGAAACCTTCGTCGGTGAGCCGCTGGTAAACATGCTGGCGGTGGGCGGCATACCACCGCTCGCCGCGCCAGATCCTGCGCACCAGCGTGGTGAAGGCATCCAGCAGGTAGATCAGGATGGGGAAGAGCAGGTACTCGATGTAGACGCCGGCGAGGAACGCGGCAACAGCGGTCCCCGCGATGGCTGCGCCCAGCAGGTAGCTGCCGACGTCGCCCATAAAGACCGATCCGCGGCCCAGGTTCCAGGGCAGGAAGGCCGCGAAGGCCGCAGCGATCACGGACCCCGCGGCGATGAGCCACACCTGGTCCGAGAGGACGCCCGCCATGGCATAGAGGACACCGACCGCCAGCCCGTGCAGGCCGGAGATGCCGTTGACGCCATCCATGAAGTTGGCCACGTTGATGTAGCCGGCGATGACGAGGGTTCCCACCGGGACCCACCAGAAGCTCTGGCCCAGCGCGGCGGCCAGGGCCGTGGTTCCGGCGGCGCCGATTGCCAGCTGCAGTCCAAACCGGGCCAGCACGGAGAGGCCGCGGAAGTCCTCCACCCAGCCCAGCAGCGATGCCGAGGCGATGATGCCGATCAGCAGGAGGACCAGTGAGCGGTCCACCGCCACATAGCCGGTCAGCAGGGCCGTTGCGAGGCCAACCAGTACTCCCGCAGCAATGGTGGCGCCCACGCCCCTGATGACGGTCTTGGTGTGGGATGAACGCTCATTGGGCACATCCACGACCCCCAGCCGGCGCAGCAGCGGAATAAACGCGAAGGGCAGCAGCAGGCTCGCCAGGAACGCGGCTGCGGCTGAAGCGGCAAGGGCCATCAGCCGGTCCGCCGATCGCCCTGCCCGGTTCCGTCCTGGATATCCGCCAGTCGCAGTGCTGCCGTATCAGGAAGCGGGAAGAGCGCAGTGGCTGCTCCGCCGGCAGTCTCCGCGGCGGCCGCCGGTCCGAAGCCGCACCGCCGCAGCCAGTCCTCGGCGTCGAGTTCCTCCGGGTCCAGGACATCCACGGATGCATGGGAGATCTTCGGGTGAAGCGGCCGGGAATCGTCCTCGCCGGTGCCCACCAGGATTTCGTGGAGCTTTTCGCCTTTCCGGAGTCCGGTAAAGACAATATCTATGTCCTTCCCGGACATGGCGATCATGCGTCGCGCAACATCCAGGATCTTGACCGGCTCGCCCATGTCCAGGATGAGCACCTCTCCCCCGCGCCCGATTGCGCCGGCCTGGATCACCAGCTGGCACGCCTCGGGGATGGTCATGAAGAACCGCGTCACCTCGGGGTCCGTCACCGTCACCGGTCCGCCCTGGCGGATCTGTTCGGTGAACAGCGGCAGCATGGATCCCCGGCTGCCAATGACGTTTCCGAACCGGACCGAAACAAAACGCCGTCCGCTGCGCCCAGCCATCCATGCGGTGAGCTTCTCCGCCACGCGCTTTGAATGTCCCAGCACTGTGGTTGGGTTAGCTGCCTTGTCCGTTGAAATGTTGACGAAGTGGCTGACGCCGGCCTTCTGCGCCGAGCGCAGGACGTTCGCCGTGCCAAGCACGTTGGTCTTCCATGCTTCCAGCGGGTACTGCTCCAGCAGTGAAACATGCTTGAGCGCGGCAGCATGGAAAACTACGTCGGGGCGGCGCTGGGCAAAAACCTCGTCCAGTGCCCGCGCGTCCCGGATGTCCGCGAGGACCGTGTCCCGGCCGTTGAGCAGGCCCTGGCCGGTTATGGACAGCTGGGTGAGCTGGAGCCCGGTTTCGTCACGGTCCACCATGATCAGCTCGCTCGGCTCGAAAGCCGTGATCTGGCGGCACAGCTCCGAACCGATGGATCCGCCGGCACCGGTGACCAGGACCTTCTTTCCCTTGAGGTAGCCGGCCACTTCGTCCACGTGGATGTCCACGGGCCGGCGGCCAATGAGGTCCTCGACGGCGACTTCCCGGAAATCGGTCAGGCCGGCGCCTGTGCCCTTTGCCAGCATGTCCCGGAGCGGGGGAAGCACCATCACCCGGAGGTTCAGGCCTTCTGCCTGGTCCGTGACCTGGCGCACCTGGGACGCGTCTGCGTCACCGATCGCGATGATGAGCACTGTGGCACGGGTCCGCTGTGCTGCCTCGCGCAGGTCGGTGAGCCTCCCCACCACGGGAACGGTGCCAAGCCTCAGGTGTTTCTTGGCCGGATCGTCGTCGATCAGGCCTACGGGGTAATACGGGGATTCCGGATCGTTCATCATCCGTGTGACAAGTGAGTTGCCCAGGAAGCCCGCGCCGTAGATCAGGGTCCGGTGTGCTTCCTCGCCGGGACGCGCCTTGCTTTCAACGTACATCCGCTTCATATAGCGGATGGCAGCCATGAACAGGCAGGCGAACGGGAATGCCAGGACGCCGGTGCTGCGGGGAATGTCTAGCGCGAGGCCAAAGAGCGCACTCACGAGGACCAGGATTGCCGAGACCACGATCGTAACGACGGCCAGCAGGCGCATCTCATGGAAGCTGCCGAAGCTGTACCGCCCGCGGTACAGGGCGAACGAGTACCCCACCACGAGCTGGGTCACCACGGCCACGCCGCAGAATGCGGCCAGGCCGGACACGTTGATCTCGTCCACGGACAGCTCGTAACGCAGGATCAGAGCCAGGACAATGGCCACCACCCAGGCCAGTGAGTCCAGCACATATTGGGACCAGAGCCAGAGCGCCGGCTTCTCGTCCCTGACCGGGGTGGTTCTGTCCCTGCTTGAATCGTTCATAGTCCTCAGCGGGCCTGCGCCCGGTTCGCGTCTAGGTTGTAAGCGGTCCTGCCATGCCGCAGGCACGGCAGGGCGTCCAATCCGGTGTAATAGACTGAATTCTATTCAGCATACTAACTGCACCCCCTTGAACGTCCGGCACCGCCGGGGTATCGGGGCGGAGCCGTGAAAGGAACGTCTTGCCGGAATCAGTGGCCGTTGCAGCGGTGACATTCGACCGCCCCGATGACGTCAAGACCCTCCTCGGGGCCCTGGCCGCGCAGTCGGCCGGCGTCTCTACGGTGGCCTTGGTGGACTCCGGCACGAGCCCGGTCAAGGACATCGCCGAGTCTTCAGCCGCGAACGTGAACTACGTCCGTTCGGAGACGAACCTGGGCGGCGCGGGCGGCTTCTCCCTGGCGATCCTCACCGCAATGGCTTCCGGCGCCGATTGGATCTGGATCATGGATGACGATGCGCATCCGGAAGACCCGGGCTGCCTGCAGGCACTGCTCGACGGCGCTAATGAACGCGGGCTGGATGTCATCCTTCCGCTCGTGGTTGCCCCCGGCAAACCCGACACCCTCTCCTTCCACTTCCGGGTTGACGGCCGCCTCACCCATGACCGGGCAGAGGTCGCCAAGGCCGGGTTCATTCCCGGGGTGGGCCACTTCTTCAACGGCGCGCTGATCCGCCGCGACGTCTTCTTCCGCGTTGGCCTGCCGGACCTCAGGCTCTTCATCCGCGGCGACGAGACGGACTTCATGATCCGGCTCCGCAAGGCAGGCATTCCCTTCGGCACCCTGACCTCGGTGGCACTGAGCCACCCGGCCGCATGGTCCGAGGTCCAGGAAATCCTCGGCGGGCGCCTGCACGTCCTGGTCCCTGACACTGAGTTCAAGCGCTTCTTCTTCTACCGCAACCGCGGACACCTGACGCGCAGGTACCGGCGGGTCCGTTCCCTCGCGGCGGACGCTGTTGGCTACCCCATCCACTTCGCACGTACCCGTGACCTGCGCGGGTTCAGGTCCTGGCTGCGTGCCTACGCCGGCGGATTCCGCGGCAAAACCTTCGGGCCGCCGTCGGACCAGGGCTTTTAGCGTGTCAGCAACGGCAGCGGGAATCGGCGGCCTGGCACTGGTAGTCGTGACCTTCAACAGGTCCGGCTACCTGCGCGGCCTGCTTGAATCCGTGGCAGCACTGGATCCCGCACCGGAGCGCGTGGTGGTGGTGGACAACGCCAGCACCGATGACACCGCTGCGTACCTCGACTCCGCCGCGGCCGGGTTCCCGGTGCCGCTGACAGTGGTCACCCTCACGGAGAACACCGGCGGTTCCGGTGGATTCTCTGCCGGAATCCAGGCTGCGCTCGAACTGGGTGCGCAATGGCTGTGGCTGATGGACGACGACGTCGAGGCCCTCCCGGGTGCCGTGGCCGCACTGGGAAAGTGGACAGGAACCTACGACTGCATTCACGGCAGGCGCTATGACGAAGCCGGGAACCCGTTCTTCTGGCAGCACCGGTTCATACCGCTGCTGGGCGTGCACGTGCCCGTCCGAGGCAACGTTTTCCGGGACAGCGCCGCCTTCGAGACCAATGTGGGCTGCTTCGAGGGCATGCTCATCAGTGCCGGGGCAGTGCGCGCAATCGGGCTTCCGGATCCGCGGTACTTCATCAACGGTGACGACGAGATCTACGGCTGGCTGGCTTCCCTGAACCACAAGGTCGCCTACGTTAACGACTTCGTGCTGCGCAAGGTACGCCCGCAGAAGCAGATTGATCTGGGCATCCGGCACCTCAATGATTCGAGCGACCTGAGCCGCTTCTGTGCCATGCGCAACCGCGGACACACTGCCGGCTACCTTCGCAGCCACGGCCGCTTCAACCGGGCCGGGTTCGCGGCCGGCACCCTCCTCACGGCAGCAAAGGAACTCCTGCGGCTCGCAGCCGTTGAGCACCGGTTCAGCGGAGCCGGTGCCCTGTGGCGGGGATGGCGGGAATCGCGGGCCATCCTCAGGGATGCCGCCTGGCAGCCCATGCCGCCACTGTCCGGGCCTTCGGGCCCAGCAGTTCCACGAGACCCCGAAACCGGCAGGATGGTCCTTTGAGCAGCAGTACACCCGCAGGGCAGGAACCCGTCTGGGCTGTCCTCGGCGCCAGCGGCTTCATCGGCAGTTCGCTCGAAGCAGTCCTCACCAGCGCCGGCATCACGGTGCGTTTCGTGAAGGCTCCCCGACTCAGGTCCCGGACCTTCGAGGTGTCGGGTATCCTCGCCGAGGCGGCCGCACTCCGGGACATCCGGCAGGACCTCGCCGGTGCACTTTCGGGAGCGGACGTCGTGATCAACGCGGCAGGCCTGGCCACACCCACCGGAGCCGACTCTCCCGAGCTGCGCGGCGCCAACGCACTGCTGCCCGTAGTCATCGCCGATGCCGCAGACGATGCCGGCGCCCGGCGCTTTATCCACCTCAGCAGTGCCGCCGTCCAGGGACACCGGCCGCTGCTGGATGAAAGCACGCAGGTGGAGCCGTTCTCCGCCTACTCCCGGTCCAAGGCACTCGGCGAGGCCGCACTGGGAGCACGGGTACCGGGAGGGTGCCCGGTAACCAGCCTCCGCGCCACGTCTGTGCAGGGTGCGTCGCGCCAAACCACGGCGTCCCTTGTCCGGGTGGCCTCCACCCCGCTCTCCTCCGTTGCCGGCCGGGGGAAGTCCCCCAGTCCGGTGAGCTCCGTGGACGCACTGTGCAGTTTCGTGCTGGCGGCGGGCCGGCATTCCGGCACCGTGCCGCCGGTCATCCTGCAGCCCTGGGAGGGTGCCACCGTGGCCTCCGTGCTCAGCGCCGCCGGCGGACGCAGTCCCCTGCACCTGCCGGTATGGCTGTGCCGTACGGCACTGCGGACCGGCTACCTGGTATCGGGACTGTGCGGTGAGCGCATGCACGGAACACTGCGCCGGGTGGAAATGATGTGGTTCGGCCAGCGGCAGGCACCGGGCTGGGCCGAGGCAACCGGAAACGTACCGGAGCCGCGCGTCCACCAGGTCCTTGAGGCTGCTCGCAAACTCTCTTAAAAGAAGCAGCCTCCGGACCGCTGCCGTGAAGCTGCGGTCCGGAGGCTGCTGCGGACGGGTATCCGGGATTCCCGCGGACGGCCTAGGACTCCGGAGACGCCGGCGCCTCGCTGCCGGCATCGGCCGGAACGCCCGGCCCGGCGCTCTCAGCGGCCGGCTCTTCGCCCAGCCCCAGCACGGACGGCACTACGGCCCGGAGCTCGTCCAGGCTGACAGCGCCGTCGCGCACTACGCGCAGCACGGGACCGGTGGCGTCAACGATCGTCGACGGAATTCCCTCGCTGCCTTCAGCGGGACGCGGCCCTGCTTCCAGGTAGACTTCCACGGATTCGGCCAGCTGGGCCTGTGCCTCGGCCGCGGTCTGCGCCGCGGGCTGACCCGTGCGGTTGGCAGACGAGACAGCCATGGGGCCGGTCAGCGCCAGGAGATCCAGCGCAATTTCGTCGTCGGGCATTCGCAGCGCCACCGTGCCCTTGGTGTCTCCCAGATCCCACGTCAGCGAAGGCTGGGCATGGAAAATGAGGGTCAGTCCGCCCGGCCAGAAGGCTTCGGCGAGGGCACGGGCTTCGTCCGGGACATCCACGGCCAGCCCGTCCATCGTCTGGAGCCGCGGCACCAGGACGGGTGGCGGCATGGACCGTCCACGGCCCTTCGCCGCCAGCAGCGTAGCCACCGCCTGCGGTGAGAAGGCATCGGCGCCGATTCCGTACACCGTATCGGTGGGGAGCACGATGCACTGCCGGTTGGCGATGGCCTGCTGCGCGGCAGCTAGTCCGGCACTGCGGGTATCAGTATCTGTGCAGTCAAAGCTGGTGGTCACGGGGCTATTCTTTCACGTCGGGAAGAGTGGTTGGGGTTGCTGACCGGACTGCCGAGGTGGCCCTGGGACGGTCATTCAGGTCATTGTGGGAAGCGACGTCCTGCCACGCCGGATCCGCTGCGAGCCGTTCGGCGATGGTGCCGGCCTGCACTTCGGCATGTTCCATCACGAAGTAGCCGCCCGGTTTGAGCAGCCGCGCCGCAGTCCTGGCAGCGGCGTCGGGAAGCTCCATCCCGTCCTCTCCCCCACCGTAGAGGGCCATGGCCGGATCGTGGTCAGCGGCTTCCGGCTCGTTGGGAACGGCGCCGGCGGGAATGTAGGGAGGGTTGGAGGCGACGACGTCGAAGGTGCCTTCCTGCCCCGCCAGCGCTGTCCGGAGGTCACCTTCAAGCACCAGGACGCCAAGGGGTTCAAGGTTCCTGCGTGCCCAGGCGAGGGCCAGCGGGCTCAGTTCCACCGCGACGACCTGTGCGCCCGGAACCTCTGCCGCCACGGACCCGGCAATGGCGCCGGACCCGGTGCCGAGGTCTGCGACCCGGGCCGGAGCCGGCACCACGAGCGCATGGTCGATGGCCAGCTGCGCCACGGTTTCGGTTTCCGGCCGCGGCACGAAAACCCCGGGCCCCACCGCAAGTTCCAGGCGGCGGAAGTATGCCTTGCCGGTGAGGTGCTGCAGCGGAATCCGGCGGGCGCGTTCGGCAACCAGTTCTGCATAGCCTTCCGGTGCCGCGGCATCCGTGAAGGCAAGCGCCTTCACCCTGCCCACGCTCTCGCCGAGCAGGTGCGCTGCCAGCAGCTCCGCGTCCACCCGGGGGCTTGGCACTCCGGCAGCGGCCAGTTCCGCGGCCGCGTCGCGCAGGGCCGTCTCCAGGGAGGGCACTGCGTTGCCTAGGCTTCGTCGCCGATTGCGTCCAGGCGGGCCTGCTCATCCATTTCGATGGCAGCCTGGACAACGGCTTCCAGGTCACCGTTCATGACGGTGTCCAGGTTGTAGGCCTTGTAGCCGGTGCGGTGGTCCACAATCCGGTTTTCCGGGTAGTTGTAGGTGCGGATGCGCTCGGAACGGTCCATCGTGCGGATCTGGGATTTGCGGATATCCGAGTTCGCGGCGTCGATCTTTTCCTGCTCGTGGGCCAGGATGCGGGAACGCAGCACTCGCATGGCCGCTTCACGGTTCTGCAGCTGGGACTTCTCGTTCTGCATGGCCACCACAATGCCGGTCGGCAGGTGGGTGATGCGCACGGCGGAGTCGGTGGTGTTCACGGACTGCCCGCCCGGGCCGGAGGAACGGTAGACGTCGATCTTCAGGTCATTCTGGTTGATCTCGACTTCTTCGGGCTCATCCACTTCGGGCAGCACCAGTACGCCGGCGGCAGACGTGTGGATGCGGCCCTGGGACTCGGTGACGGGAACGCGCTGCACGCGGTGCACGCCGCCTTCATACTTCAGGCGGGCGTAGACGCCCTCGGCCGGATCGTTGGAGGAACCCTTGATGGCCATTGACACGTCCTTGAAGCCACCAAGGTCCGATTCGGTGGCGGAGATGATCTCCGTGCGCCAGCCGCGGGACTCCGCGTAGCGGGTGTACATACGCAACAGGTCTCCGGCGAACAGGGCCGCTTCGTCGCCGCCTTCACCGCCCTTTACCTCAATGATGACATCGCGGCCGTCGTTGGGGTCACGCGGAATCAGCAGGCGGCGGAGCTTCTCCTGGGCTTCGGCCAGCTGGTCCTTGAGCACGGGCACCTCGGCGGCGAATTCTGGGTCCTCGGCTGCCATTTCCTGGGCGGCAGCGAGGTCGTCTTCCAGTCCGTGCCAGGAGTTATAGGCATCGACAATACGGCTCAGCTCGGCGTAGCGGCGTCCCAGCCGGCGTGCCAGCCCCTGGTCCGCGTGCACGGCGGGGTCGGAGAGCCGCATCTGGAGTTCGGCGTGCTCATCCAGCAGTCCCTGTATGGACTCAAACATTGTTTTCCATTCCTTCTTCGCGCCGTGGGATGCTCGCCTGTGTTCGCGGATCCCGCTGCTGTCTTAGAACCATTCTCGCCCCGGGCGGCAGCTGGAAATAATCGGCTGCCGCTTCGCTGCGGTTAACTGCCAAGCCGCCCAGGCCCCCGGGTCCTCCTGGAGAGGGCCGGGGGCATGAGCGGCTCGGTGGGGCAGCTAATCGTTCTTAGTGCCCAGGGTGGTCTTCTGCACCTGCATCAGGAACTCAACGTTGGACTGGGTCTCCTTGATCTTGCCGGTGAGCAGTTCAAGTGCCTGCTGCGTGTCCAGGCCCGAAAGCACGCGGCGCAGGCGCCACATGATCTTGACCTCTTCAGCCGAAAGCAGGTTCTCTTCGCGCCGGGTTCCCGAGGCGTTGACGTCCACGGCCGGGAAGATGCGCTTGTCCGCGAGGTTGCGGGAGAGGCGCAGTTCCATGTTGCCGGTACCCTTGAACTCTTCGAAGATGACCTCGTCCATCTTGGACCCGGTCTCGACGAGCGCGGTGGCCAGGATGGTCAGTGAGCCACCGTTTTCGATGTTCCGGGCAGCACCGAAGAAACGCTTCGGCGGGTACAGCGCGGAGGAATCCACGCCGCCGGAGAGGATACGCCCCGACGCCGGAGCCGCCAGGTTGTAGGCACGGCCCAGGCGGGTCATCGAGTCCAGCAGGACCACGACGTCGTTGCCCATCTCCACGAGGCGCTTGGCCCGCTCAATGGCGAGTTCGGCAACTGTGGTGTGGTCATCGGCCGGACGGTCGAAGGTGGAGGCAATGACCTCGCCCTTGACCGTGCGCTGCATGTCGGTGACTTCTTCGGGACGTTCGTCCACGAGGACCATCATCAGGTGCACTTCGGGGTTGTTGATGGAGATCGCGTTGGCGATCGCCTGCAGGATGAGCGTCTTGCCGGCCTTCGGCGGGGAGACGATCAGACCGCGCTGGCCCTTGCCGATCGGGGCAACCAGGTCAATGACACGGGGGCCGATGACCTTGGGCGAGGTCTCCAGGCGCAGGCGCTCGGACGGGTAGAGCGGAACAAGCTTGTTGAACTCGACCCGGTCCTTGTTGTCCTCGGCGGGCTTGCCGTTGACGGAGGTCAGGCGGACCAGTGCGTTGAACTTCTGGCGTGCCGAGTTGCCCTGGTTCTCGCCTTCGCGCGGAGCGCGGATGGCGCCAACCACCGCATCGCCCTTGCGCAGGTTGTACTTCTTGACCTGGGCGAGGGAAACGTAGACGTCATTCGGGCCGGGCAGGTAGCCGGAGGTGCGGACGAACGCGTAGTTCTCCAGGACATCCAGGATGCCTGCGACGGGCAGCAGGACGTCGTCCTCGGTGACCTCGACGTCGTCAACCTCGGGGCTGCGGTCGCGGTTGCGGCGCCGCTCGTTGCGGTCGCGGAACCTGTCATTGCGGTCACCGCGGTCATTGCGGTCGTTCCGGTTGCGGTTGCGGCGGTTGCGTCCGCTGCGGCTGTTGTCATCGCCGTCGGCATCGCGGTCGCTGCGGTCGTTCCGGTTGTTCTCGCGGTCGTTCCGGTTACCGTCGCGGTCGTTCTTCTCGCCGCGGTCGCCGCGGTCGCCGCGGTTGCGGCTGCGGCCCGAACGCTCGTTCCGGTCATCCTCGCGGGATTCGCGGGACTCCCGTCCGGCTTCGCCCTTCTCTGCCTTGTCCTGGGAAGGAGCGGCCTCGGCCGAGCCTTCCTCGGCGGTGTTCTCGCTGTCGCTGCGGCGGTTGCGGCGGTTCCGGCCGCGCTCGCGCTGGCCTTCTTCCCGGCCGTTTTCCTGTGCCGGAGCGGCTGCAGGGGCTTCGGCGGGTGCTGCTTCAGCGGTTTCGCTGCCGGCCGGAGAGACGACGCCGTCGCTCGCTGCACGGCGGTTGCGGTTGCGGGTGCGGGACGGACGCTCAGCGGCCTTCTCGCCCTCGGCTTCAGCCGGGGCAGCGGCGGCGGCTTCCTGGGCCGGGCGCTCCGCCACGGCCTTGTCCGCCTGCGGTGCCTCTGCCTTCGAACCGCGGACCGGACGGTCTGCTACGGCTCCGCCGCGCTGGTGGTTCGAGATGGCGGTAACCAGGTCGCCCTTGCGCATGCGGGATCCGCCGGTGATTCCCAGCTGTCCGGCCAGTGCCTGCAGCTGTGCAAGCTTCAGGCCGGCAAGGCCGGAGCTCTTGGAATTCGATTCACCGTTGGAACCGGCGGATGCTGATGAGTCCACACCTGCAGTCAGGTCGGTGGTATCTGTCACGAAGGATCCTTCCCCCTCGTCGGGCGGTCCGGCATGGATGCCGGCCGCGTTGAATGGCCCTGGAACCGATGATCTGACATGCGGTCCAGGGTTCACCTGCTGCGGGGAATCCCGGCAACGGTGAAATCTGCTGGTGCCTTGTTTGGAGAGTCCACGGGATACGGCAGCCAGGCTGCCGGAAAACGCGTGGATCAGATAATCGTTCGACTGACCGTTTCTTGGCAGTCTCCGGAAGGCTACACCGATGCTTGCATTTCCGCGGGTGGACTTTACCCTGCCGTCCGAATTGTTATGAAGGCTGCTTAGCCGCCAGCACCTGGGCTGGAAACTGCAGATCAGTCATTTCATCCGGTCATGAGGAGCAAGCCACGGTGGTCCACAGAACGGGACGACCTGCCGGTGGAAGCACAAATACGGTTGCATACCGATTTTCGGGTATTTACCGCTGGTGCAGTACCACTCTAGCACCATCTCGGTCCACGCCAAGCCGAAGCACACGCCAATTCCCGCTGCTTTCCCCGCCCAGGCGGGCAGCAAGGAACGCTTCGGCGGCATCCGCCTGTTCCGTTCCGGAAGCCAGGACCATCACGGTGGGCCCCGCCCCGGATACCACGGCGGCAAAGCCGGCGGTGCGGAGGGACGCAATCAGTTCGGCGCTGGGCGCCATGGCCGGCGCACGGTACCCCTGGTGCAGGAAGTCCTCGGTTCCTTCGCGGAGCAGCGACGGGTCCGCGGTAAGGGCCTGCATCAGCAGCGCCGCCCGTCCGGAGTTCGCTGCCGCATCGCGGTGCGGCACCATGGCGGGCAGCAGCCCGCGCGCGCTCTCAGTCGACAGCTCCGTGGCGGGTACGGCGGCTACCGGGATGATGTCCGGATGCACGTCCGCGCGGACGGACCGGAAGACACCGTCCTCTTCCCAGGAGACCGCCAGCGCACCGGCGAGGGCGGGAGCCACGTTGTCCGGGTGTCCTTCCAGCGCCGAGCAGGCATGCAGCAGTCCGGCAGCGTCCAGGCGTGCGGAAGCCGGAAGCAGTGCGTTGCCGGCGAGGACGCCGGAGACGATCGCCGACGCCGAAGAGCCGAGGCCGCGGCCGTGCGGAATGACGTTCTCGCATTCGAGCTCGAACCCGCCCGCGGCGTATCCCGCGCTCCGGATCGTGTCCACTATGGTCCGGGCAACAAGGTGCGTACCATCCGTGGGCAGCACTGCTTCGCCCTCGCCGCTCACGCGCACCCGGATCCCGTCCGAGTCCGTGGTGCGCACGCGCACGGTGTCGTACAGGGTGACGGCGAGGCCCAGGGAGTCGAAGCCCGGCCCCAGGTTTGCGCTGGTTGCCGGGACCCGGACGCTGAGGTCCTGTCCCGCGGCAACCCGCGAAGCCGAAGGGGTATCCGCGTGCTGGAATTCCACCTGCATGCCCGGCTAGCGGGCTTCAGCCGGGGCGGACTCTTCGAGCCCCAGGGCAGCGGCAACACTGACGACGTCGAAGTCCACCTTCGTGGGTTCAACATCGGACCCGTCTGCGGTGCGGAGGGCCCACTGCGGGTCCTTCAGGCCGTGGCCGGTGACGGTGATGACGATCTTCTTGCCCGTGGGGGCCTCGCCGGCGGCATGCTTCTTCAGCAGGCCTGCCACGCCGGCTGCGGAGGCCGGTTCCACGAAGACGCCCTCGCGGGAGGAGAGCCAGCGGTGCGCTTCGAGGATCTCGGTGTCCGAGACGGCTTCAATAAGCCCGCCGGACTCGTCGCGGGCAGCGATCGCCTGGTCCCAGGAAGCGGGGTTGCCAATGCGGATGGCGGTGGCGATGGTGTCCGGGTCCGTGACCGGGTGGCCTTTGACCAGCGGAGAAGCGCCTTCAGCCTGGAAGCCCCACATAACCGGGGTCTTGGTGGCAACCGGTGCCAGCTCGGTACCGGCCTGGTTGGTCCACGGCTGGGCGTATTCCCGGTAACCGCGCCAGTAGGCAGTGATGTTGCCTGCGTTGCCCACCGGCAGCAGGTGGTAGTCCGGGGCGTCGCCCAGGTAGTCCACAACCTCGAAGGAGGCGGTCTTCTGGCCTTCGATGCGGGCCGGGTTCACGGAGTTGACCAGGAACACCGGGTAGGCCTCGGCCAGCTTGCGGGCAACTTCGAGGCAGTTGTCGAAGTTGCCGTTGACCTGCAGCAGCTGCGCGCCGTGCGCGATGGCCTGGCTCAGCTTGCCCATGGAAATCTTGCCGTCCGGCACCAGCACGGCACAGGTAAGACCGGCCTGGGTGGCGTAGGCGGCGGCGGAAGCACTCGTATTGCCGGTGGAGGCACAGACCACGGCCTTTGCGCCGGCTTCCACTGCGGCGGTCATGGCCATGGTCATGCCGCGGTCCTTGAACGAACCGGTGGGGTTCATTCCTTCGACCTTGAGGTAGACCTCGTTGCCGGTCAGCTCGGAGAGTGCCTTCGCGTGGACCAGCGGGGTGCCGCCTTCACCGAGGGTGATGACCTCGGTCTTTTCGGTAACCGGGAGACGGTCGGCATATTCGCGGATAACGCCGCGCCATTGATGAGCCAAGGTTCTAGACCCCTTCTACCCGCAGGACGGATGTAACTGAATTGATGACGTCCAGGCCCTTGATGGCCTCGACGGTGGCCGCCAGTGCGGCCTCGGGCGCCCGGTGGGTGACAAAGCGCAGTTCGGCGCTGGCGCCGGCTGCGTCGGTGTGGCTCTTTTGGCGCATGGTCTCAATGGAGACGCCGTTTTCGGCAAAGACGCGGGCGACGGCGGAGAGGACTCCCGGTGCGTCGGCAACGTCGAGTCCGATGCTGTAGCTGGTGGTGACCTTCTCCAGCGGCAGGGCCGGAACATGCCCGGAGGCTGCTTCGACGCCCATGTGGCCGCCCAGCACCAACCGGCGCGCAACGGTGACCACATCACCCATCACCGCGGAGGCAGTTGGGGTACCGCCGGCGCCCTGGCCGTAGAACATCAGTTCACCGGCGTTCTCCGCCTCGACGAAGACGGCGTTGAACGCGCCGTGCACCGCGGCCAGCGGATGGGTGCGCGGCAGGAGCGTGGGGTGCACGCGGACGCTGACGCCCTCGGCGCCGTCGGACTCCAGCTTCTCCGCGATGGCCAGCAGCTTGATGACAAAGCCGGCGTCCTTGGCGGCGGCAATGTCCGCCGCGGTGACGGAGGTGATGCCTTCGCAGGACACGTTGGCCATTTCGAAGGTGGTGTGGAAGGCAAGGGACGCCAGGATCGCGCCCTTGGCAGCGGCGTCGTGCCCTTCGACGTCGGCGGTGGGGTCCGCTTCGGCGTAACCCAGCCGCTGTGCTTCGGCCAGCGCATCGGCGAACTGAGCGCCGGTTGAGTCCATGGCATCCAGGATGTAGTTCGTGGTGCCGTTGACGATGCCCAGCACCCGGGTGATCCGGTCACCGGAGAGGCTGTCACGGATCGGGCCGAGGATGGGAATGGCTCCGGCAACCGCCGCTTCATAGGCCAGGCGGACACCGGCGGCGTCGGCCTTCTCATACAGCGCGGCGCCGTCGGCAGCCAGCAGCGCCTTGTTGCCGGTGACTACGGAGGCACCGTGGCCAATGGCATGAAGGATCAGGCTGCGGGCAGGCTCAAGGCCGCCCATCAGCTCAATGACAATGTCCGCGGACTCGACCAGCGAGTCGGCGTCGGTGGTGAACAGTTCGCGGGGCAGCTCGACGTCGCGGGGAGCATCCAGGTTGCGGACGGCGATTCCAACCAGCTCCAGCTGCGCACCCGTGCGTGCCGTGAGGTCGGCGGCATCGTTCAGGAGGATCCGGGCTACCTGGGATCCCACGTTGCCGCAGCCCAGCAGGGCCACCTTGAGTGTCTTCATTGCTTTGCGTTCTCCAATACCGGTCATGAAACGTCCCGCGCCAGCAGGTCTTCTTCGGTTTCGCCGCGGATAATCAGCCGCGCTGCGCCGTCCCGGACAGCCACGACGGGCGGACGGGCAATGTAGTTGTAGTTGCTCGCCAGCGCCCAGCAGTACGCGCCGGTGCCGGGAACGGCCACCAGGTCTCCGTGGTCAACGTCCGAGGGCAGATAAACATCCCTCACCACTATGTCCCCGCTTTCGCAGTGTTTGCCAACCACGCGCGAAATAACCGCGTCATGTTCCGAGGCGCGGGAAGCCAGTACCGCGGAGTAGTCCGCGTCATACAGGACGGGCCGGGCGTTGTCGCTCATGCCGCCGTCGACTGAAACGTAGCGGCGTTCCGCGGACCCGCCGTCGGCCGTATCCACGCGGACAGTCTTGACGGTCCCTGCACGGTACAGCGTGAAGGTGGTCGGGCCCACGATCGCGCGGCCCGGTTCGATGGAGATTCGCGGCACGGCGAGCCCAAGCGCGGCGCAGGTGCCGGAGACGACGGCGGCCATGGCCTTGGCGATCTCCGCGGCCGGGCGCGGGGTGTCGGCCTCGGTGTAGGCGATTCCGTAGCCGCCGCCCAGGTCCAGTTCGGGCAGCTCGACGCCGTGGAGCTGCTTGACCTCTGCCAGGAAGCCGAGCAGGCGGCGGGCCGCTTCCTCGAATCCTGCCGGGTCGAAGATCTGCGAGCCAATGTGGCTGTGCAGGCCCAGCAGCCGGATACCCGGGTTCTGCAGGGCCGCGGCCACGGCTTCCGAGGCCGGGGACATCCCGGATTCACGGTCCGCTGCCATGGACAGGCCGAACTTCTGGTCCTCGTGCGCCGTGGCAATAAATTCGTGGGTATGTGCATGGACACCGGGGGTCAGGCGCAGCATCACGTTTGCCTGCACCCCGCGTTCCTGTGCCAGGGCACCGAGGCGGTGGAGCTCCGGAAGGGAATCCACCACAATCCGGCCCAGCTCCATGTCCAGCGCCCGGTTCAGCTCGGCGTCGGACTTGTTGTTGCCGTGCAGGCCCAGGTTCGCTCCGGGAATTCCGGCACGGGCGGCAACGGCCAGCTCACCGCCGGAACACGTGTCCAGGCGCAGCCCCTCAGAGGCCACCCAGCGGGCGATCTCGGTACAGAGGAAGGCCTTGCCTGCGTAGTAGACGTCCACTCCCCCGCAGGCGTCCGCGAACGCCGCGTCGAAGGAGTCCTTGAAGTCGCGGGCCCGGGCGCGGAAGTCGGCTTCGGATACAACGAACAGCGGGGTCCCGAATTCAGCGGCGAGGGCGGAGACGGGGATGCCGGAAATCTCCAGCTCACCGTTCCCGCCGCGCAATACGTCCTGCGCCCACATGCCGGGGCGGAGCGCGTTTGAATCCTCGGGGAAGCTGAGCCACTGCGGCGCCAGCGGGGAGATACTCATGGAGACCTACATCCGTTCCGGTGCAGAGACGCCCAGCAGGTCCAGTCCGTTGGCCAGGACCTGCCGTGCGGCAGTGTTCAGCCACAACCGCGTGCGGTTGACGTCGGTGACCTCTTCGCCGTTCTGCGGGGCGATGCGGCAGGCGTCGTACCAGCGGTGGTAGGTACCGGCAATGACTTCGAGGTGCCGGGCCACGCGGTGCGGTTCGCGGAAGGCGCTGGCCTGGGCCACCACGCCGGGGTACTGGCCCAGGGCAGCAAGCAGGGCGCTCTCGGTCGGGTGGGAGAGCAGCGCGGCGTCGAACGCGGAATCATCCACGCCCGCGGCTTCGGCGTTGCGTGCCAAGGCGTAGGTCCGGGCGTGGGCGTACTGGACGTAGAACACCGGGTTCTCGTTGCTGCGCTTGGTCAGCAGGTCCAGGTCGATGTCAATGTTCGAGTCCGCCGAGAAGCGGGCCAGGGTGTAGCGCGCGGCGTCCACACCGACGGCGTCAACCAGGTCTTCGAGCGTGACCACGGTTCCGGCGCGCTTGGACATACGGACCGGCTTGCCGTCCTTGACCAGGTTCACCATCTGGCCGATCAGCACCTCGACGCACTCCGGATCGTGGCCCAGGGCGGCCGCGGCGGCCTTCAGCCGGGCAACGTAACCGTGGTGGTCCGCCCCGAGCATGTAGATGTTGAGGTCGAAACCGCGCTCGCGCTTGTTCTGGATGTAGGCGATGTCTCCGGCGATGTAGGCGGCGTTGCCGTCCGACTTGATCACCACGCGGTCCTTGTCATCACCGAATTCGGTGGAGTTCAGCCACCAGGCGCCGTCCTTCTCGTACAGGTTCCCGGAGCCCTTGAGCTTCTCGAGCAGCATTTCGACCTGCCCGTTTCCGTGCAGGGAGTCCTCGTGGAAGTACACATCGAAGTCCACGCCGAAGTTGTGCAGGGATTCCTTGATGTCACCGAACATCAGGTCCACGCCAACGGCACGGAAGCGTTCCTGTGCCTCCGCTTCCGGGAGTTCCAGGATGTCCGGTTCAACGGCAAGCACGCGCGAAGCGATGTCCTCGATGTAGGCACCGGCGTAGCCGTCTTCGGGAGCCGGCTCGCCCTTGGCGGAGGCCAGCAGGGAGCGGGCGAAGCGGTCGATCTGCGCACCGTGGTCATTGAAGTAGTACTCGCGGGTGACTTCCGCTCCCTGGGATTCGAAGACCCGGGCCAGGGCGTCGCCGACGGCGGCCCAGCGGGTACCGCCCAGGTGGATCGGACCGGTGGGGTTGGCGGAGACGAACTCGAGGTTGATCCGGGTTCCGGACAGCGCATCGGAGCGGCCGTAGGCGGGGCCTGCTTCAACGATGGCCTTGGCCAGTTCACCGGCGGCACCGGCGTCGAGCGTGATGTTCAGGAAGCCCGGCCCGGCGATGTCCACCTTCGCGACGCCGTCAATCTGCTCCAGCCGCGAAGAGAGGATTTCCGCGAACTGGCGGGGGTTCATGCCGGCCTGCTTGGACAGCTGCAGGGCGATATTGGTGGCCCAGTCGCCGTGGTCCCGGTTCCGCGGTCGCTCAACGCGGACGTCGGAGGGAAGCTCGATGCTGAAATCACCCGCATCGATGGCGTCTTTGAGGCAGGCGGTTACGGCAGAGGAAAGTTCTTCAGGAGTCACCGGTTAAGCATAGCCGGGCAGCCCGTACGGGCCTTATTCCTCCGGTTTGCGTCTGGCTGCCCTGCGTTTCGCGGCATAAATGTGTCCTGCGGCACAGCAGGGCACCGAAAGGCATGCGGCGGCGTTGATGGGTTGTAATAAGAGGGGAACTTCCGCCTGCAATTGAAGGAGCATCCGTGAATTCCAAGAAACCGCTGCTAACTGCTGCCGCCGGACTGGCACTGCTGGGAACCGCCGGTTGCGGCTCCGCCGGATCGGCCCAGGACGCCGCCACCGACGAGGCGTCGGGCACCCCGGCGCCTGCAGCGTCCAGCGGGGCGCCTGCAACGAGCGGCGAGTACCAGGACGGCGAGTACACGGCCACGGGCAGTTACATTCCGCCGTCGAACACCAAGGAAGAGGTCACGGTATCCCTGACCCTGGCGGACGGCGTCGTCACCGATCTACAGGTCTCCACGTCCGGCAACCACCCGACCTCCAAGCGCTACCAGGCCGAGTTCACGAACGGCGTCCAGCAGGAGGTCGTTGGAAAGCCGCTCGACGAGGTGAAGGTGGACAAGGTTGCCTCTTCCTCACTGACCAGCTCAGGCTTCAACAAGGCCCTGGACGAAATCAAGAGCGAAGCCTCCCGCTAGGGGCAAGCCGTGGACGCCTGGTCATTCGAAGCGATTGGCACGCACTGGGAAATCAGCGCCGGGGCCCCTCTCGACGCCGCTACCCGTGCGGCTGTCAGCGGGCTTGTCTCCGGTTATGACCAGGCGCTCTCCCGTTTCCGCAGCGACTCGGTCCTCGCCGGTCTTTTCCACGGCGGAGGAACAGCGGTCCTGCCCGGCTACACAGCGGAGCTGCTCTCGCTTTACGACTCCCTTCACCGGCTGACCGAGGGGCGCATGAATCCGCTGGTGGGCGGTTCCCTTGAGCTTCTGGGGTACGGACCCGGCTACCGGCTGACGCCGCAGGGCCCGGCTTCCGGCACCCCGGACTGGCAGCGGGCCGTGCAGTGGGAATCCGTGCAGCGCGAAGCCGGCGGCCCGGCCGAAGTCCGGCTAAGCCTTGCCGGTCCCGGAACGATTGATGTGGGGGCCGCAGGGAAGGGCCAGCTGGTGGACCTCGTCTGGGAACTGGTCACTGGACGCGGATATGCTTCGGTGGTGGTTGATGCCGGTTCGGACATGCGTCACTCCGGCCCCGCCCTGCGGGTAGGGCTCGAGCACCCGTTCGATCCCCAGCAGGCCATCGGCGTCGTGCAGCTCCAGGACCGCGCCCTGTGCGCCTCAGCCATCAACAGGCGGGCGTGGGGCAACGGACTGCACCATGTCCTGGATGCTTCGACCGGTTTGCCGGTCAATGCCGTGGCTGCCACCTGGGTCCTGGCCCGGGACGCCATGACGGCGGACGGCCTGGCCACGGCACTGTTCCTTACTGATCCTTCCCTACTCGCTGCCGAGTTCGATTTCGACTACGTGCGGATGTTTTCCGACGGCAGGGCAGAGTATTCATCCGCAATGGCTGGAGTCCTTTTTTCATGACCGTTTCCCTGAGCACTCCCTCCGCACGGCTGCAGCGCCTGCTGGGCAGGATGAGCATGTACCGCATGCTTGTGGTACTGCTGCTGGCGATGGCCGCGTGGTCCTTCGTGCTCTCCCTTGCGGGAGCGCTCTTCTACACGCCGTCCGAGCTCGCGGCGACGCTGGCGACCGCCGTGGTCTCGACGCTGATGGCCAGCCGGGTGATGGGGCTGCTGTTCCGGACGTTCCCGCAGACGGATTCCGCCCTCATAACCGGCCTTCTCCTCTTCTTTCTCTTCTGGCCCACTACCGACGGCGTGCAGCTGGGCTGGATCGCACTGGCTGGCCTGGCTGCCACCGCGTCGAAGTACCTGCTGGTCTGGCGGCGGCGCCACATTTTCAATCCAGCGGCCGTTGGCGCGTTCGTTATGGGCGTCACCGGGCTCAACGCTCCGGTCTGGTGGGTAGCCGCGCCGCTGATGCTCATTGCGGTCATCCCGGCGGCGCTGCTGGTGCTGTACCGCGCCCGCCTGCTGCCGATGGCCGGTGTGTTCACCGCCGTCGCTGCCGGAATCGTCACGGTTCGTTTCGCCGCCGCAGGGGAACCGGTGCTGGAAGGACTGGCGACGGCGTTCACGTCCTATCCGGTCCTCTTCTTCGCCGGATTTATGCTTTCCGAGCCCCTGACCCTGCCGCCGCTGCGCTGGCAGCGGCTGGCCGAAGCCGCCGTCGTGGGTGTCCTGTTCGCTGTGCCGCTGTCCGTGGGCCCGGTCTTCATGTCCCCCGAGCTCGCCCTGCTGGTGGGCAACCTCCTGGCCTTCGCTGCCGGACAGCGCGGGGGAATTTCGCTGCGGCTGCGCTCCTCGCGGAACCTGACTCCCAGTTCCCGTGAACTCGTCTTCGAGCCGGAGCGGCCGCTCCGCTACACCCCGGGCCAGTACCTCGAGCTGAACCTTCCGCATCCCAGCCCGGACGGCCGCGGACTGCGCCGGATCTTCAGCCTCACCTCCGATCCGGCGGACCCCGCCACCGTCTCCGTGGCACTGCGTGTGTCGGATCCGGGAAGCTCCTTCAAGACCAGGCTCCTGGCGCTCAAGCCCGGAGCGCGGATCTCCGCGACGTCCGTCGGCGGGGATTTCCAGCTCCCCCGCGATGCCTCCCGCAAGGTGCTGATGGTGGCCTCCGGAATCGGCATCACCCCGTTCCTGAGCCAGCTGCGCTCTGCTGCCGCCAGGGACCGGGACATCGTGCTCGTTTACGCCGCCTCTTCCGTGGCGGAACTTGCCTATGCCCGGGAGCTCGCCGATCTGGGGACCCGTGTGCTGGTGTGCACGCCGTCTGATCCGTCCGTTCCGGGATGGACCTGGCTCGGGGCGGGCCTGCCGGACGGCGCCGCGCTGGCCAGCGCAGTGCCCGACGCCGCGACGCGGACCGCGTACGTGGCCGGGTCGCCGTCGGCCGTGGCTGCTGCCCGCCGCGCCCTCAAGGCCGCAGGCGTGCGGCGCGTCCACACCGATCCGTTCCTGGGCTACTAGCCCTTCCCGTCCATCCCCTCTCCACCTCACCTCACCTCACCATCGAGATGGCAGAAACTGCTCGTTAGAACGTTGAAACGGGCAGTTTCTGTCATCTCGATGGTGGGGAAACGGAATTGGTTTCCGGGCACCAGCAAGAACCTGCTAAGCTTCTTTAGTCCCTGCAGGACATACCGGTTTTCCGGTGTCCCGCCCTCGTAGCTCAGGGGATAGAGCGGTTGCCTCCGGAGCAACAGGCCGTAGGTTCGAATCCTATCGAGGGCACCAAATCTGCAGGGAAAACCCCGCTGCCATTACCGGCAGCGGGGTTTTTTGTGTCCTCATCCCGGTCTGCGGGCTAGAAGCGGATCGCGTCGATGACCTTCACCCGCACTGCCACCACCGCCGGGATCAGTCCGGCCAGTGCACCGACCGCGGTGGCGGCGCCGAGACCCAGCAGGGCTGCCTCAACCGGGAACGGCGGCAATTCGGAAATCCCGAAGGCCACCTGGCGCTGGACGGCAGGCAGCTTGGCAACGGCAATCGCGGCCATCACTCCGACCAGTCCCGCGATGAAGGTCGCTACAACGGATTCGAGCATAACCCCGAAGAAAATCCGTCCCGAGGTGGCCCCGAAGCTGCGCCGGATTCCGATCTCACGCACCCGGTACTTCACCGTGACCATGGAGATGTTCAGCAGTCCCACCGCGCCGAGGAGCAGCACCAGCCCGGCGATGCCGCCCACCGCCAGCTGCATGCCGCCATAGGGATCGCCCCAGGCCGCGTAGTCCGCGCGGTAAGCGTCAATCTGCAGGGCCGGGAACTGGGCTGAGAGATCGGAGATGATCGCGGCAGTCAACGGTTCAGCGAGGTCTTCCGGCACCCACAGTTCCAGCATTGGCGGACCGTTCATGCCGGGCGCGGCTACGGCACCAACCCTGTCGTAGGCTTCAGAGAGCATGTAGGCCGCCGGGGGTTCCTCCGGCCAGAGGTTCCGCCGGACACCGGTGACCACAGCGTCCACGCGAGTGCCGCTGGAAATCCTTACCACCGGATCAACCGCCAGGTCAGGGGAACCGAGACGGGCATAAAACGCCTCGTTCACGATCACGGCGGGAGCAAGCCGCTGGCCGTCGGTCTCAGTGAACCATGCCCCGCTGGTCAGGTTGACCCGGCGCATGACCCCGTAATCGGCGTCGACCACTGTGGTCTCAGTCTGCACCACGCCGTCCGGGAACTGGAACGGTACGGAGGTGAGCAGGTTCAGCGAGGCGTATTCGACGGCGTACCGCTCAACCACGGAGCCGAAAGCCTCCCGCAGTGGTGCCAGGTCTCCCATTTCACCGTTCATCGGGTACGCCCCTACCGTGAGGGTGGCCGGGCGTCCGCTGGACGCTTCCGAACCCTGTGCCAGGGCTTCCCGGGACATGTCCGCCAGCGCGACGACGGTAGTCAGGGACGCCACGGAAAGCGCAACGCCGATGAGTGCCAACAGGACGCGGGTCTTGTGCGTCCGGAGTTCGGCCCACGCTTCAACCAGGGAGCCGGCAATACCGGTCAGGCTCATGCGGCTGCCTCCGATCCAAGGCGCAGGTGCCCGCTTTCGAGCAGATAGTGGCTGTGTGCCAGCGCGGCGACGTTTGGGTCATGGGTGATGGTGATCAGCGCTGCTCCGGATTCCTCCGCCACTTCGGCCAGCAGCCCCATCACCGACTGCCCCGTGGCGATGTCCAGCGCACCGGTGGGTTCGTCGGCGAGGATGAGCCGGGGACTGCGGACCAGTGCCCGGGCAATGGCGACGCGCTGCTGCTCTCCCCCGGACAGCCGCTGCGGTTTCTCCTGCAGGCGGCTGCCCAGGCCCACCCGGCCCAGCATGTCGGAAGCCAGCTTCTCGCGCCGCCAGAAGTCGCGTCCCTTCGCGTAGAGCAGGGGCGTCATCACGTTTTCGAGGGCCGTGCGTTCAGCCAGGAGATTGAACTGCTGGAAGATGAAGCCGACGGCGGCGCCGCGCAGGACCGCGCGCTGGTTGCCCCCCATGTTCCCTACCGGTACGCCGTCGAATTCGATGGTTCCTGTGCTGGGAAGGTCCAGCATGCCGAGAATGTTCAGGAGGGTGGATTTGCCGGAACCGGAACGTCCGACGATGGAGATGTGGTCCCCCTGCCGGACATCAAGGTCCACGCCGCCAAGAATGTGCAGCTCCTCGTTGTCCGGCAGCCGGACAGTCCGGGTGACGTTCCGCAGCCGTACCAGCGGCTGGGTTTCCCCTGCGGCAGAAACCCAGCCGCTGGAACCGGGGAGGGCATCAATGAACTGGGTCATCCGCCCATCGCCCCCGCCATGCCGAACTCGCCGCTGTCCTGTGCCGGTGCGCCTGGAACGAACTGGAGAATCTGCTCCCCTGCGGCGAGCCCTTCGGTAATCTCGACCTGCTGTCCGTCATTGAGTCCCAGGCTCACGGCACGCTCTTCCGGTGCCTCGGCGGAAGCATCCCGGACTACCCACACGACTCCGTTCTGCACCGCTCCGCGAACGGCGGTGGCGGGAACGGTCACTACGTCCTCGGCGTGGCCGGCGGTGATGTCCACACTGGCACCGAGCCCGGAAAAGACGGCAATTCCGGCCGGCACCGCGCAGCTGAACGTTCCGGTTGTTCCGCCGGCCGGCTGCCCGTCAGGGACACCCGGATCCTGGGCCGGGTCCTTTTCGGCCGGGCCCCCGGTGGTGATAGCCGCGCAGTCAAACGGTGCCGGACCCCCGTTCAGCGTGACTTTGGCAGTCTGCGGACGGTCCAGGATGCGGAACTGCTGCTCCGTGCTCAGGGTTCCCTGCACCGAGTATGTTCCGGGTGACACCGAGGCTATCTCGTCTCCCACTGTGACCTGCTGGTTCAGCAGGACGGGAAAGTCCGCCAGGGTGCCTGACGCCGTCGCGACAACGTCCGAGTAGGTGTAGAGCTGGACCGGCGCCGGCCGCGGGGCGTCGTCGTCATCCTGCTGCGGAAGCGCCTCCGGAGGGGACTCCACGGGCTTGCGCACCTGGAAGAGCCTGTCCCCCTTGGCCACGGCCTGTCCGGCCTCGACGTCGATGAAGACCACAGACCCGTCGCTGGTGCTTCGGATCTTGGCCGCCGGATCAGCGACGACTGATCCCTGGGCCTGGCGGCAGCGATGACTCCGAACACCACCAGCCAGAGAACTGGAAATACCAAGCGCCGGGAAGCACCCATGCAGATCCCCCAAATATGTTCCGCCGCCGGTGTGCGCCGGCAGCGGAGATGGTCCGGCAAGGGACAGCGGGTGGGCTGGCCGTTCCGGTTGATTCGCATGGACGCTACCAGTGCAAAGCAGCTCCCGACGCCGAAACGGGACGCGCCGCGCCAAACCCATCCCTCCGGTGGAGGTGGTTCATCCCGCCGGCTGAGCCCGGCTGCGGTTCCCCGGGCTCAGCAGATTCCGGGCCCGTCACCGGCTAGCCCGGAATCTGCGGAGCCCGGGGATGGACCGGGTATCCCTGCTGGGCCCAGGCTGGCCGGCCTGCCCGGCCCCGGAATGCCCTGCGATACGCGGCCGGGCTGATTCCAACTGCACGGTTAAAGTGGTGGCGAAGCAGCACGGCCTGCCCAAACCCGGCCGCACGGGAAACCTCCTCGATACTCATGGCCGTGTCTTCGAGCAGTTCCTGCGCCCTGAGTACGCGCTGCGCGTTGATCCAGGACCCGGGTGTTGTTCCGGTTTCCGCCTTGAACCGGCGCGCGAACGTCCGCTCCGACATGTGGGCGCGGGCTGCGAGCGCTGTGACGGAGTGCTCCCGGTCGAGGTTCGCGGCGATCCAGGCCAGAACGTCCGTCAGCGTGTCTCCGGCTGTGACGGACAGCGGTCGGTCAATGTACTGGGCCTGCCCGCCGTCCCGGTGCGGAGGTACCACCATGTCCCGGGCGATGGCGGCAGCCGCCTTGGCCCCGAGTTCCTGGCGGACAAGGTGCAGCGAAGCGTCAATCCCGGCCGCCGTCCCTGCACTTGAAATGACGTTCCCGTCCTGCACGTACAACACATCCTCGTTTACTGCCACGGAGGGGTACATCCTGGCGAGCAAGGCCGAGTTGCGCCAGTGCGTCGCCGCCCTGCGGCCGTCCAGGATGCCCGCTTCTGCGAGCGCGAAGGCACCGGTGCACACGGACATCACCCAGGCAGACCGCTCGTGGGCGTTCCGCAAGGTTTCAAGGACTGCAGGCGGCAGCGGTTCGGGTCCATCCGGCCAGCAGCCGTAGGGTGCCATAATGACCAGGTCCGCACCGGAAGCGGCCTCAAGTCCGTTCTCGACCTGGATCGTGTATCCGGCTGAGGTTCGGACCGGCCCGGGAACATGGGTGACCATGCGGAAATCAAACCGGGGCACGCCGCTGCCCCGGGCGGAGCGGTCGATTCCGAAGATCTCCGCCACCAGCCCCAGTTCGAACGGACCGGTGTTCTCCAGCGCTATGAGGGCCACGCTTTTGAGCATGGAGTGAGTATGGCAGTTTTTTGCTGCTAATGGGCATATCTGCCACTTATTTCCGGTGCCGCCCGGGCTGAACCTGAAGGCATGGAAATCTTCTTTACGCTTCTGGTCCTAGGCCTCCTGGCCGGTGTCACCGCCGTGGTGGTTTTCGCCATTCGGCATGACGGCCGCGGGCATCTCCCGCCGGTGTCCTCCGGCCGTCCGTGGCACGGCAATGCCCTCTGGGATGTGGCAGACCCGCGGGACCTGTCCCTGGACCGGCCCTTCCTGCCCCGGCACTAGTGCCGAACATCGCATGCCGGGCTCCAGGCTCCGGGCTCCGGGCTCCGGGCTCCGGGCTCCGGGCTCCGGGCTCCGGGCTCCGGGCTCCGTACGAATCTCAATCCAGGACGGTTCCTGTCCGCAATACGGAGTAGCTTGGGAACCATGCTCGAGACCTCAGCACGGCTGCTGCATCTGCTCTCCCTCCTGCAGCTGCGCAGGGAATGGACCGGCGCGGCGCTGGCCGAACGAATGTCCGTCACTGAACGCACCGTGCGCCGGGACATCGGCAAGCTGCGCAGCCTTGGCTATCCCATCTCCGCCTCCCCCGGGATCGCCGGCGGCTACCAGCTCGGAGCCGGGGCCCAGCTGCCTCCCCTGCTCCTGGACGATGAGGAGGCGCTCGCCGTCGCCCTGGGCCTGACAGCGGTTGCTTCCGGTCCGGTATCCGGTATTGGCGAAGCATCCGTCCGCGCCCTGGTGAAACTGGAGCAGGTCCTCCCCGGCAGGCTGAGGCCCAAGTTCTCTGCCCTGCGCCAGTCGGTGAGCGTACTGGCGGGCCCGTCAGCGGCGGCATCAGCAGTGAATCCCGAGTTCCTGACCGCTTTCTCCACGGCCATCTCGGAGCGGCGGACGGCCGCCTTCCGCTACCAGGCACTCGAGGCAGCTGAGGGACGGCGCATCGTTGAGCCGTACAAGCTGGTCAGCACCGGCCGGCGCTGGTACCTGGTGGCGTGGTGCACCGAACGCCAGGACTGGCGTACGTTCCGGGTGGACCGCTGCCAGTCGGTGCCGGTGCTCCGCGAGCGCTTCACTCCACGGCCGCTGCCGGCCAGGGACCTCGCCGCGTATGTCCAGTCCGCCATTACCCGCAGTCCCTACCAGTACGACGTCGTCATCCGCATCGCGGCCCCGCTCGCCTCGGTGGCGGAACAGGTGCCCGCGGAAGTGGCGGTGCTGGAGGCTGACGGGCCCGGCCACACAGTGCTGCGCAGCGGCTGGGACTCGCTGGACCAGCCGCTGGTCCGTATGGCCGGGATGGGCGTCGAATTCGAGATCCTGGCACCGGAGGAGATGCGCGAACGTGCCCGTACCGCCGCGGGTCGGCTTGCCCGCGCCGCCGGCGCACTTTCCGTCACCCAGGCCGCCCCGTCCTCATCCAGCGCCGGTTCCGCATCCGGCTCCCGGCCCGCACCCGCTGTTCACCGGAAGCAGGCGCTTCCGCCCACGCACTAGACTGGTGCCAACTATGGCACTGACAATCTCCTATCCCCCGCAGCTTCCTGTCTCGGAACGCCGCGAAGACATCATGGCCGCCATTGCTGCCAACCAGGTCACCGTGATCGCCGGTGCCACCGGTTCGGGCAAGACCACCCAGATCCCCAAGATGTGCCTGGAGCTGGGCCTGGCTGACAAGGGACTGATCGGCCACACCCAGCCGCGGCGGCTGGCCGCCCGGACGGTCGCGGAACGCATCGCGGAAGAGCTCGACGTCGAGATCGGCGCCGAGGTGGGCTTCCAGGTCAGGTTCACCGGAGAAACCAGCCGCGAGACCAAGGTCAAGCTCATGACCGACGGCATCCTGCTGGCAGAGATCCAGCATGACCGCAAGCTGAAGAAGTACAGCACCATCATCATCGACGAGGCTCACGAGCGCAGCCTCAACATCGACTTCATCCTTGGGTACCTGAAGCGCCTGCTGCCCGAGCGCCCGGACCTGAAGGTCATCATCACCTCCGCCACGATCGACCCCGAGCGCTTCGCCCAGCACTTCGCTGCGGCGGACGGCACACCCGCACCGATCATCGAAGTCTCCGGCCGCACCTTTCCGGTGGAAATCCGATACCGTCCGCTAAACCAGCCAGCCCTGGGACCGGACGAGGAGGACGAGCTCGAGGAAGACCGCGATCCGCTGGACGCGGTCTGCGACGCCGTTGATGAACTCTCCCGTGAGGCCCCCGGGGACATCCTGATCTTCTTCTCCGGGGAACGCGAAATCCGCGACGCCGCCGATGCCCTGCGCGGAACGGTCACCCGCAACCCCCGCCTGGCCAACACTGAGATCCTGCCGCTCTATGCCAGGTTGTCATTGGCCGAGCAGCACCGCGTCTTCTCCCCCGGCAAGCACCGACGGATCGTGCTGGCCACCAACGTCGCCGAAACGTCCCTCACGGTTCCGGGCATCAAGTACGTCATCGATACCGGCACCGCCCGCATTTCGCGCTACTCCCACCGCACCAAGGTGCAGCGCCTGCCCATCGAACGCATCTCCCAGGCCTCCGCGAACCAGCGCTCCGGCCGCTGCGGCCGCGTCTCGGACGGCATTGCCATCCGGCTCTACTCCGAGGATGACTTTGAAGCCCGGCCGGAGTTCACCGATCCGGAGATCCTGCGCACCAACCTCGCCGCCGTCATCCTCCAGATGGCTGCCATGGGTGTGGCCCAGGGACCCAAGGACGTTGCCGATTTCCCGTTCGTGCAGCCACCGGACGCCAAAGCCGTGAACGACGGCGCGCTGCTGCTCCGCGAGCTCGGCGCGCTGGCCCCCAAGGGCGGGATCACCGCCGTCGGACGCAAGCTTGCACAGCTGCCCGTGGATCCCCGGCTTGGCCGGATGATCGTGGAGGCTGGCCAGCGCGGCTGCGTCCGGGAGGTGATGGTCCTGGCCGCGGCACTGACCATCCAGGACCCGCGTGAGCGGCCGTCCAAGGACGACCCCGCCCGGGCCCAGAAGGCCGCGGAGCTGCATAAGCGGTTCGTGGACGAGAACTCGGATTTCACCGGCTACCTGAACCTGTGGCGCTACGTGCAGGAGAAGCAGAAGGAGCTCTCTTCCTCCCAGTTCCGCAAGCTCTGCAAAAACGAGTTCCTGAACTTCCTGCGCATCCGCGAATGGCAGGACCTGTTCGCCCAGCTGCGCCAGCTGGCCAAACCCCTGGGTATCACCCTTGCGCCCGGAGACGTGGATCCGGTTGGCCGCGACAAAGACGTCCACATTTCACTGCTCTCCGGACTGCTGAGCCATATTGGCCTGTATGACCAGCGCAAGCGCGAATACGCCGGTGCGCGGGGAACCCGCTTTGCGGTGTTCCCCGGATCCGCCCTGTTCAAGAAGTCCCCGGACTGGGTGATGGCTGCCGAGCTGGTGGAAACCTCCCGGCTCTGGGCCCGGATCGCCGCCAAGTTCGATCCCCTGTGGGTGGAGGAAGTCGCCCCGCACCTGATCAAGCGCACTTACAGCGAGCCGCACTGGTCCAAGCGCAACGGTTCGGTCATGGCCTATGAAAAGGTCACGCTCTACGGCGTTCCGGTCATCCCACGCCGCAGCGTGAACTACGGCCGGATCGATCCGGTGCTCTCCCGCGAAATGTTCATCCGCCATGCCCTGGTGGAGGGTGACTGGCGCACGCACCACAAGTTCTTCCACCGCAACCAGGCCCTGCTTGCAGAAGTGGAGGAACTGGAGACCCGCGTGCGCCGACGCGGCCTGCGCGTGGACGATGAGACGTTGTTCGAGTTCTACGATGAGCGCGTCGGCTCCGAGGTTGTGTCCGAGCGGCACTTCGACAAGTGGTGGAAGCATGCCCGGCATGAGGATCCCAAGCTGCTGGATTTCGATCCGGACGCGCTGCGCACGGAGGACGCCGCCGGCCTGGATGAGACCGAGTTCCCCAAGACCTTCCGCTACGCGGACTTCGACCTGCCGCTCTCCTATGAGTTCACGCCGGGTGTTCCGGGCGCGAACGACGGCGTCACGGTGGAGGTTCCGGTCCTGTTCCTGAACCAGCTCGACCCGGAGCCGTTCCGCTGGCAGATTCCGGGCCTGCGCGCTGAGCTGATCACCGCGCTGATCAAGTCGCTGCCGAAGGCCGTGCGGAAGAACTTCATTCCGGCGCCGGATGTGGCGCGTGCTGCTGCGGAGGCGTTGGCAGCAGACTTCGATCCGGCGTCGGATCCTCTTGAACCGTCCCTGGAACTGGCCCTGCGCCGGTTGAAGGGGCACATCATCCCGCCCGGCTCGTGGAACTGGGACGCTATCCCGGAACACCTTCGGATGCGGTTCACCGTGGTGGATTCGTCCGGTCGCGTGCTGGATGAGGGCAAGGACCTTGCCGCCCTGCAGGAGTCCCTGGCTCCGGCCACCCGCCGGGCGATTGCGGAGTCCCTCGGAGCGACGCCGGGTACGGTGAAGCCCGCGCCGAAGGCGGTAAAGGGCACCCCCTCAGCGGCTTCCAACGGACAGGCAGCGTCGTCGTTCCGTGAGGAAACCGGCCTTACCGAGTGGAGCGTGGGCACTCTTGAGCGGCGGATCGACACGCTGGTTGCCGGCCACACCGTTACCGGTTATCCCGCCCTGGTGGATGAAGGGTCCACCGCCGGCCTGAGGGTCTTCCAAAGCGCAGCGGAACAGGAAGCCGCCATGCGCGGCGGTGTAATCCGGCTGCTTGCACTGCGTGTGCCAAGCCCGGCGAAGTACGTGCTCGAGCACCTCAGCAATGCCGAAAAACTGACTTTCAGCCAGAACCCGCACGGCAGCGTGGCTGCCCTCATCGAGGACTGCACGCTCGCCGCCGTCGACAAGCTCACCCCGGAGTCCCTGCCGTGGTCGCGGGAGGAATTCGACGTACTGTATGAGAAGGTCCGCGCCGAGCTGATCGACACGGTGTTCACCGTGACGGCGATTGTTGAGAAGGTCCTCTCAGCGACCCGCCGCATCCAGAAGCAGCTCAAGGGCACCACGTCGCTGGCGCTGATTTCGGCGCTCAATGACATCCGGGCCCAGCTTGACCAGCTGGTCTATCCCGGTTTCGTGGCGCGCACCGGCTACGCGCAGCTGGCGCAGCTGCCGCGGTACCTGGCCGGCATTGAGCGGCGGCTGGAGAAACTGCCCACCAACGTGCAGCGGGATTCCCTGAGCATGGCGGTAGTGCAGGGGCTCGAAGATGATTACGACGACGCCGTCGCAGCCTTGGTGCCCGGGCGCGGCACTCCCCCGGCGCTGGCTGAAGTGCGATGGATGATCGAGGAGCTGCGGATCAGCTTCTTCGCCCAGGAACTGGGAACGGCCCGGTCCGTTTCGGAGAAACGGATCCGGACCGCCCTGAACCAGGCACTGGCTCCTGCTTAGTTTTTGCCGGGGCTTTGGTTCTGTCCGGCCTACGCCTCAGGAACGAACTCGCCGTGGCCGGCAGCCCGCAGGCCTTCACGGAGCTTCTCGGCGTTTGCTTCCATCCTGTCCTGGTCCGGGTTGGTCTCTGCCCGGCTGAAGTCGAAGTCCTGCAGCGAGTTGGCCGGCCAAACGTGGATGTGCAGGTGGTCAATCTCAAACCCGGCAATGGTCAGTCCGGCACGCTCGGCGCCGAAGACATCTACCTGGACCTGGCCGATGGCCTGGGCGACGGCGGTCATCTTCGCCAGCAGGTCCGCCGGTGCGTCTGTCCACTTGTCGATTTCCTGGCGCGGGACCACCAGGGTGTGCCCGTCGGCGAGGGGGCCAATGCTCAGGAAGGCAACGACGTCGTCATCCTTCCAGACGAAGCGGCCGGGGATGTCACCCTCAATGATCCTGGTGAAAAGCGTGGTCATGCGTTCTCCTTGCTCGGGCTGCTGGCGGTCCCCGTCCGGCAGCTTCAGGCGCAGCGGGGGCGGAACGGGACGGCCGGTAAACATGGCTTTGACGCTACCCGTCTGCGGCGCCGGTTGCCACCGGCTGTCCGGGTGTGGAGGACCATTGCGACCACGAGCCGGGATAGAGGGCAGCGTCGATTCCGGCCATGGCCAGGGCCGCGACCTGAGCCGACGCGTAGATCCCGGAACCGCAGTACGTGCCCACCGGTCCCGAGCTGTCCACTCCGGCGGCTTCGAAACGCTGCCTGAGTTCCGGCGCGGACAGATAGTGTCCGCTCTCGTCCACGTTTCCTGCGGCGGGTACGTTGATCGCTCCCGGAATGTGCCCTGCCTGCGGGTCGATGGGTTCGTTCTCGCCGCGGAAGCGTTCGGGTGCCCGGGCGTCGATGAGCACTCCGTCAGCTGCAATCGCAGGGACTCCCGCCATGTCCACGACCGGCAGGTGCCCCCAGGACAGGCTCACCGTACCCGGCACCGGGGTGACCTGGCCGGGTTCCAGCGTTCCGCCGTCGGCCTGCCATGCCTGGAGCCCGCCGTCGAGCAGCCGGACGTTCTCGAACCCCGCGTGCCGCAGCAGCCACCAGGCCCGTGCCGCTGCGGCACCTCCGGAGGCGTCGTAAGCGACTACCGAGTCGCCGTCGTTGATTCCCCAGCCCTTTGCCATAGCCCCAAAGACCGACGGCGAGGGCAGCGGGTGCCGTCCTTCCGGCCCTGCGGGAGCTGACAACTCCGTATCCAGGTCCACGTAGACCGCACCCGGCAGATGCCCGTCGAGGTATCTGCGGTGTCCGTCGCTGCGGCCCAGTTCCCAGCGCACGTCCAGCAGCCGTACCGGCTCTCCGCTGTCCAGGGATGACTTGAGCTCAGCGGTGCTGATGAGGATTCCTGTCACAGGTCCACCACGTCACCGGGTGCCAGCGGCTGGTAGCTTGTTCCGTACATTTCGCCGAAGCGTTCAAGGTGCTTTTCCACGATTCCGCGGCCCTTTCCGTTCAGCAGCGCGTCGTGGATGGGATGTGCGGTTTGGGCTCCGACGGCGATGACGAAGTCGATGACCTCTCCCACCTTTGACCACGGTGCGTGGATGGGTACCAGGAGCACCTCTGCCTTGAGTCCGCTGGGTACCGTGAAGGAGTCTCCCGGGTGGTAGATCCGGTCTTCTATCAGGTATGCGAGGTTTTCCACCATGGGAATCAGCGGGTGAATCAGCGCATGCTGTCCGCCGAAGGAGCGTACTGAGATTCCGGCGATTTGCTGGACGGTGTTGGGGTCCACGTCGTGGATCCGGTCCTGGGCATCGTCTGCTGCTTCGTTGCGCAGTGATGCTGCCAGTGCTGCGGGTGCGTAGAGCTGCAGGTCCCGGCGTTCGGCAAGGATCGGCAGTACCTGTTCCCTGTCGATGTGGTCTGCGTGCTCGTGTGTCAGGAGGATCGCGTCTGCGTCCCGGAGCGCTTCTTCGACCTCGGAAAAGTTGCCTGGATCCAGTACCAGGACTGATCCTTCTTTTTCGAACCGGACACATGAATGCGTGTACTTGGTCATTTTCATAGGGTCACGATACTCCGGGTGATGTGGAACTCTCCCACAGGTACGGTGTGCCAACGCTGATAATCTGGGGTCAGGTCCGAATATCGTCAGCCGGTTCGCAGATTGCCGGCGTGTCCCAGCCGGCCGTACTTTGGTGGCCGGTTCCCGTCAGCCAGTCCTTGTCAGCCTGTTCCAGTCAGCCAGTTCCAGTCAGCCAGTTCCAGTCAGCCAGGAGGCTTCCATGTCAGCGCAGCCATCGTCCTCGGGGCGGACTGCCGAGCCCCGGGTTACCCGCCAGCGCCTTGCGGTGGGCCGTACCTTGGATTCCCTTGACGACTTTGTCAGCACCCAGGAGCTTCACCGCCTCCTTCAGGACCGTGGTGAAAAGGTTTCGCTGGCCACGACCTACCGGATCCTGCAGTCAATGGCCGATGACGAGCAGGTCGACGTTCTCCGGGGCGCAGACGGTGAAGTTCTGTACCGCCGCTGCGAGGCTGAACATCACCACCACCACCTTGTGTGCCGCAACTGTGGCAAGGCTGTGGAGGTTGAGGCTCCTGCTGTCGAAAGCTGGGCTGCGCGTCTTGGCCGAGAGCACGGTTTCACTGACGTTGCGCACACTGTTGAGGTCTTTGGGCTTTGCCCCGAATGCTCGCGGTAATCCAGGGGCTCGGATGTTTCTGGCTGTTCGGGATACGACTTCTCCGGCGCCCGTAGACCTACCCTTGGTGCGGACGAAAAGCGGGTAATTCACCGGTAATCCTGTGGTCTGAAAAGGGCCGATTTTGGCCTCGGAATGTCAGTGGCAGCTGAGAGTCTTGGGGTATGAACCGTTCCTCGGGCACCCCGTTTTCCCGGTCAGCTGACCGGGAGCAGGACGGTGCTCCGGGTGCGGAACCAGGACGAGATTCTGCCGGTTCCTTTTTTATCCCCGGTCCCGGGCAATCCGGCGGTACCGGCGGACCGGGTGGCTCGGCCGGCCCAGGCGTCTCGGGTGGTCCGTGCGGATCGGGTGGCTCGGGTGGCGGGGCCGGGCCGGGAGGCCCGGGCAGCTTGGGCGACGCCGGCAGCCCCGCCCCCGGAGTCCCGGGTGGCTCGGGAGGCCCTGATGGAAGGGACTCACCAGAACCGCACCGCGGCGCTGTGGTCCCCACGGTGGCTGTCTTCCATGCCGAGCCCGGGCAGACAGACACAACCGATCCCGATCCGCTGCCTGAGGGATTCACCGGACAGCTATCCCTCCGCGGACCCGAAACCCTCGGCTACGACGAAACCGTGTCCACGCTGCAGCGCCTGGGCATACTCATCTCCTGGGCCCAGGCCCAGCAGGCCTGCGTAGCCGCCCGCCTGGAAGTGCTCTTCGCCAGGGACATCACCGAGGCATCCGGACGCGAAGAACCAGCACTGGCCATGAGCCTCGCAGCAGCCGAAGCCTCCACCGCCCTGAACATCCCCCACATGACCGCCATGCAGCTCATCAGCGAATCCACCCGGCTCTGCACCGACGCACCCCAGACTCTCGCCCGTCTGGCCGAAGGGAAAATCGCCCTCCAGCACGCCCGCATCATCCTGGACGAAACCCACAACCTCCCCACCGACATCCTCGAAGAACCAGCCGCCGGCAACGCCCCCGGTCGCGCTCCCGGTAGTGCTCCCGCACCAGTTGGCCCCGGCGCACCGGATGATGCGGAAGCCGGCCAACTGGACCTCGGACTCGAAAACCCTGATCCGCAACCCGGACCTCCCAGCGACCACGGATCGAACGAACAGGCTGACGGGGACGGCCCCGGTGATCCCGCGCCCGGAGCCGGGCTCACCGTCCGGGGCGCGTTCGAACGCGACCTGCTCGCGGCAGCCGAGGGAAGGACCGCTGCCGGATTCGGCCGCCGTGCCCGACGGCTGCGGGAATCACGGTTCCCGGACCTGATCCCCGTCCGGCACCGCCAGGCCAAAGACCAACGACGC
>NZ_JBPPSW010000014.1:0-124908 GCF_051337705.1 Arthrobacter sp. IK3
GGAAGTGCAGCTGGTCATCACCGACCGGACCCTGTTCACCGGCCGGCACGGGGAAACCGTACCCGGCGGGGAAACCGTGCCCGGCGGGGACGCTTCGCCAGGAAGGACGGGAGCGCCGGTAGCGCCTGGACGGCTGAGCGGCGTTGGAGTGCCGGTAGCACCCGGAGGGCCGGGCCGGTCCGGAACAGGATCACTTGGAACGCTGGGGCCTTGGGATGCTGGCGGCACGGCTGGGCCATTGGGAGGGTCGGGCGGGGACGCGCCCGCTTACTTCCCCGGGTACGGGATCGTCCCCGGAGGATGGGCCCGGGACCTGATCCGCTCCGCCCTCGGACTTGGGAACAACCAGCAACCTTGCCCGGCGGCGGCCGGCCGGCAGGAATCTCCACCGGGTGCGGGTGCCGGTGCCGGTGCCGGTGCCCAAGCTTCAGCTCCACCTGACGAACAGCGAACCCCGGTGACCCTGCGGCGCCTCTACCTGGACCCGGTGTCCGGGGAACTGACAGCGATGGAGTCCAAGGCCCGGGCCTTCCCGGCCGGCCTGGCACGGATGATCCGCACCCGGGACCAAACCTGCCGTACACCCTGGTGCGACGCTCCGATCCGGCACATCGACCACATCGAACCCCATGCGGAAGGCGGGCCCACCAGCTACGCCAACGGACAAGGACTCTGCGAAGCCTGCAACCAGGCCAAGGAAGCACCAGGATGGAATTCATCGTCCACTCCAGTCAGTTCCCGCAGGAATGACGTCTCACCCCGGCACACCGTCCGAACAACGACGCCCACCGGGCACACCTACATCTCCACTGCGCCACCCCTGCCGGGAAACCCGGCGGTGGCCTGAACGCGGTCCCGGCCGATGTCATCCCGCCAGAGGATGACAACGGCCGGCAAGCCCGTGTCAGTCGCCGAAACGCAGAAGAACCTTGCTGCTGACCGACGCGTTCCTGGCAACCTCAAACGCTTCCAGCGCATCCTCCACGGCGAACTCGTGGGTGATCACCGGATCCGCCTGCAGGGTTCCGTCGGCCAGTGCCGCAATAACCTCATCGATTTCGTCGTTGAACCGGAAGGAGCCCACCAGTTCGAGCTCCCGCGTGATCGCCAGGGAAATCAGCGCCGGCTGCTCCCCCGACGGCAGCAAGCCAACCATCACAACGCGTCCGCCGCGGGTCGCACCCTGCACGGCAGACATCAGTCCGCGGTAACTGCCGGACGATTCGAAGCAAATGTCGGCATCCACCGCGGCAATACCCTCGGCATCAGTGGCCAGCAGACTGCGGTCAGCACCAACGGCACGCGCGGTTTCCAGCGGGAACTCGTGCATGTCCGTCGTGATGATCTCACCCGCGCCGCGTGCCCGAAGCACCGCGGTGATCAGCGCACCGATCGGGCCCGAGCCAGTGACCAGCACCCGTTTGCCGCGGACATCGCCGGCCCGGGAAACCGCGTGCCAAGCCACAGCCGCAGGCTCCACGAGCGCGGCCCGCCGCAGCGGCAGGGTCTCCGGAAGGACGCGGAGCATCCGCGCCGGCAGGTTCACGAACCGGGCAAAGGCACCCTCGGTATGCGGGAACCGGGCAGCACTGCCCAGATACGTGCAGCCCGGTGACAGGTTGGGCCGGCCCTCAGGGTACCGGGACCCGTCTCCGGGACCGGGCGTCGCCGGATGAACGGCCACGGCAGTCCCTTCGGCCGGTCCGGTACCGTCGGCAGCAGCGCGGGCAACCCGGCCCACCACCTCGTGGCCCAGCAGCATCGGCGCCTTCAGGATTGATTCCCCGGCAGCTCCGTGCTGCCAGTAGTGCAGGTCGGACCCGCACACCCCGCCGTAGACGATCTCGACAACAGCCTCATCGGCCGCCGGAGTTCCAGGCTCCACGGGTTCAACCCGCAGGTCACCGGCTCCGTGGGCTACTACTCCTAGAGTTTCCATGGTTTTCCTCCTCAGACCACAGTGGTCATGCCGCCGTCAATGAAGACGACCTGCCCGTTGACGAACTTAGATGCATCCGACGCCAGCCAAATCGCCGGACCGACGATGTCCTCCACGCTGCCCCACCGGTGCGCCGGGGTGCGCCCGAGGATCCAGGAGTTGAACGCCTCGTCATCGACCAGGTTCTGGGTCATCTCCGTGTGGATGTAGCCCGGAGCAATGGCATTGATCTGCAGGCCCTCGGCGGCCCACTCGGCCGTCATGGCGCGGGTCAGGTTGCGGATGCCGCCCTTGGACGCGGTGTACGGCGCGATCGTCGGCCGCGCCAGGTCAGTCTGCACGGAGGCAATGTTGATGATCTTGCCCCGGCCGCGGGGAATCATGTGCCGCGCCGCTTCACGGCCCACCAGGAAAGCACTGGTCAGGTTGGTGCGCAGCACGCGTTCCCAGTCCTCGACGTCGAGCTCCAGCATCGGCACCCGGTGCTGCACACCGGCGTTGTTCACCAGGATCTCCAGCGGACCGACTTCGCGCTCAACCCAGGCAACGCCGTCGGCCGCTTCAGCAGCGTCCGTGACGTCGAAGCGGCGGGCGAAGATGCGGTCCTCACCGAACTCGGCGGCCAGGGCGGCACGAGCGCCCTCCAGCCGGTCCGCATCCAGGCCGTTCAGGACAACGACGGCGCCGGCAGCTGCCAGCCCGCGGGCAATCGCGTTGCCGATCCCCCGGCTGGAACCGGTGACCAGGGCAACCCGCCCGGAAATATCAAACATGTCTGCAGCCATCGCTGCCGCTCCTCTCCGGCACCCGGGAAGTCCGGGTACCAAAACGGCCGGGAGCAAGGCTGCTCCCGGCCGGATGGATGTACTAGAACCCTGAGGCGACCAGGTAGATCGCGAGGGCCAGGATGAAGCCGACGACGCCGATCAGCGCCTGGCCAACGGTCCAGGTCTTCAGCGTGGTCTTGGTGTCCATCTGGAAGAACCGGCTGACCAGCCAGAAGCCGGAGTCGTTGACGTGGCCGGCGAAGACCGAGCCGGCGGCCAGCGCCAGCACAATCGCCACGGTCTGCACCGCGTTGAAGTCCGGGTTGTCCAGGACCACGGGCTGCACGAGGGCGGCTGCGGTCGTGAGGGCAACGGTGGCCGAACCCTGTGCGACACGCACGATTGCAGCGATCACGAAGCCGGCCACGATGACCGGCAGGCCAATGGCGTCGAGTGAATCAGCAATGGCGTTGCCGATTCCGCTGGCACGCAGGACACCGCCGAACATTCCACCGGCACCGGTGATCAGGATGATGGAGCAGACCGGGCCGAGCGCGGAGTCCACGACGGTCTCGATCAGGGTGCCCTTCTTGCCCTGGCGGCGGCCGAGCAGCCACATGGCCAGGAAGACGGTGATCAGCAGGGCAACCGGCGTTTCGCCGAGCATGCGCAGGATCTGGACCCAGGTGTCTTCCTTGTTGACCAGTTCCGCAGTGGCGGCCATGTTCAGGCCGGTGTTGAGGAAGATCAGGACGAACGGGAGCAGCAGCAGCGTGATGATCGTGCCCAGGCTCGGTGCGGAACGGAATTCGGACTCGGCCGATCCCTTCGGGGCATCAAGGATGGAGGGCACGGGGATGTTGAACTTGCGGCCCAGGAAGTGGCCGAACAGGTAACCGGTCAGGTACCAGGTGGGGATGGCGACGAGCAGGCCGAAGATCAGGACCAGTCCGACGTCGGCGCCCAGCAGGCCGGTAGCGGCCACGGGGCCGGGGTGCGGCGGCACGAAGATGTGCATCGCGGAGAAGGCGGCGGCTGCCGGGAACGCGTAGGTCAGCAGCGAGCCGCCCATGCGGCGGGCAACCGTGAAGATAATCGGCAGCATGACCACAAGGCCGGCGTCGAAGAAGATGGGGAAGCCGAACAGCAGCGAGGCGACCGAAAGTGCCAGCGAGGCACGCTTCTGGCCGAACTTGTTGATCAGCGCGTTGGTGAGCACTTCGGCTCCGCCGGAGACCTCCAGCATGCGGCCCAGCATGGCACCCAGACCGACCAGCAGGGCCACGCTGCCAAGGGTGGTACCGAATCCGCTGAGCAGCGTCGGCACAATATCCACCGCCTGGATACCGGTCGCGACTGCGGTCAGCAGGCTGACCACGATCAGCGCCAGGAAGGCGTGGATACGGAATTTCATGATCATCACGAGCAGCAGGGCAATTGCTGCAACGGCGATCAGCAGGAGGCCGGGAGTACCCAGCGTCCAGTTGAGCTCAAGATCGGTCATCGTTGTCCTATCAGGATGGGATTCAGTGCCGGGATCAGGATCCGGCAGGGGTGAACGCAGCTGCAGCGGCCGCCGCGATTTCATCTAGGCTCAGCGTGATGCTCAGCCGGATCCCGGCCTCATCCTCGCCGAGGGGTTCAAGGGTGGCAAACTGCGAGTCCAGCAGGGTTGGCGGCATGTACTCGTGGTCGCGCCGGCTCAGCCGATCCGCAATCAGTTCGCGGGAGCCTTCCAGGTGGATGAACCGGGTGCCCGGCGCGTAGGAGCGGATCAGGTCACGGTACTGGCGCTTCAGCGACGAACAGGCCACCACGGTAGCGGTCCCGTTTTCGAGTCCGGCGGCCAGCTCACGGCCAATTGCGCGCAGCCAGGGCTCGCGGTCTTCGTCCGTCAGTGGATGCCCTGAGGCCATCTTTGCCTTGTTGCTGGCCGGGTGGAGGTCATCACCGTCCAGGAACGGAAGCCCCAGCCGGGCAGCTACTGCCTGTCCGGCGGTGGACTTGCCGCAGCCCTGTACACCCATCACCACAAGCGGGGGATATTGCTCGTTCGCCAACGACATGGCAAAACTCCTCAGACGCGCCATTACATCTGATTTGGTCGTGGCCATGCCAGTAATAAATCAGATTTATCAGGACCAAGATAGCACCAACCTCGACGGCGGCAAATCCTACGGACACCCGGATACCCCTAGAGGTATTTTGATTTATACCCCTGGGGGTATTACCGTTGAAGTACCCCGATCCCCCAAAGGAGTACCCATGCTTATCGAACGCATCTATGACGAGGACCTGGCGCAGGCCAGCTACTTCATCGGCTGCCAGCGCCTGGGCGAGGCGATCGTCGTCGACGCCCGCCGCGACGTCGCCCCCTACCTTGACCTCGCTGCTGCGAACGGTATGAAAATCACCGCGGTGACCGAAACCCACATCCACGCCGACTATCTCTCCGGCACCCGTGAACTGGCCGCCGCCACCGGTGCGCAGATCTACATTTCCGGGGAAGGCGGAGCGGACTGGCAGTACGGTTTCGAAGGCACCCGGATGTACGACGGCGATGCCATCACGATCGGCAACCTCACCGTCAAGGCCCTCCACACCCCGGGCCACACCCCCGAACACCTCTCCTACCTGGTGACCGACGGCGCCTTCACCGACCAGGCGGGCTACCTGCTCTCCGGCGACTTTGTCTTCGCCGGAGACCTCGGCCGCCCGGACCTGCTCGACGAAGCAGCCGGCGGCGTCGACACCCGCTTCGAGGGTGCCAGGCAGATGTTCGCCAGTCTGCGGGACAAGTTCCTCACCCTGCCCGACTACGTCCAGGTGCACCCCGGCCACGGTGCCGGCAGTGCCTGCGGTAAGGCGCTGGGCGCCATCCCCTCCTCCACGGTGGGCTACGAGCGCCTCTACGCGTGGTGGGGCAAGTACCTGGCCGCCAATGACGAGCAGGGCTTCATTCACGAACTCCTCGACGGCCAGCCCGAGGCCCACGCCTACTTCGCCCGCATGAAGAAGCAGAATAAGCAGGGCCCGGCAGTGATGGGTCCGCGGAAGCCGCTCGAGGAAATCCCGGCCGCCGACCTCGTCTCCCGGCTCGAATCCCGGGAAGCCACCTTCGTGGACACCCGCAGCGTCCCCGAGCTCCACGCGGGCACCGTCCCGGGCGCCCTGCACATTCCCGCCGCCGGCAAGACCGCCAGCTTCGGCGCCTGGGCCGTTGACCCGGAGTCAGAGCGCACCCGCCCGCTGGTCCTGCTCACCGCGAACCAGAACCAGGCCCACGCCGTCCGGGATTCCCTGGCGCGCGTTGGCGTTGACGACGTCGCCGGTTTCGTCACCAGCCTGGAAGGCCTCCCGCAGGCCGCACCGGCCACCATTTCCGCCACAGAGCTGGATTCCTTCGACGCCGCCATGGTGCTGGACGTCCGTGCCCGCACCGAGCATGCGGCCGGCAACATCCCCGGATCACACCAGCTGCACGGCGGCCGTGCCTTGTGGAACCTGGACGAGCTGCCCTCTGACGGCACGATCGTGGCGTACTGCGCGTCCGGCATGCGCAGCTCGATCGTCGGCAACGCCCTGCGCAACGCCGGGTACGACGTCGTCGAACTCGAAGGCGCCTACCCCGCCTGGGCAGCCGCCCACGCTTCCTAGCAGCAGCGAAAAACCCCGGCCTGCCTGTGCGGGCCAGGGTTCTCGCTGTCCGGGGGATTTTGCTGTCCGGGGTTTATGGTCGCCGGGTCCTGAGGCGCACCAGCCGCAGCACAACGCCCGCGGCGAAAACCGCCAGCCCGCCGAGCACCGAGGAAAGGGGCAGCGTCAGGGCCAGTACGGTGCAGGAAAACGCACCCAGAACCTGGAGGGCGCGGGGATAGCGGCGGTCGGACGCCGGCTGCGTCAGGGCCGCCAGATTGGCCACGAGGTAGTAGACCAGCACGCCGAAGGATGAGAAACCGATGGCCCCGCGCAGGTCGGCAACAAGAATCACGCAGCAGACCACGACGGCGAGCGCCACTTCTGCGCGGTGCGGCACCTGGTACTTCGGATGGATTCCGGCCAGCCAGCCGGGCAGGTCTCCCCCGCGGGCCATGGCCAGGGTTGTGCGGCCAAGCCCTGCGATGAGCGCCAGCAAGGCCCCAAGGGACGCCGCGGCAGCACCGATCCGCACCACCGGCCCGGCCCAGGCCAGCGGACCGGATTCGACGGCGGCGGCCAGCGGCGCAGGCGTGGCGGCAACGCCGTCGGGCCCCAGGGCGGCCAGCAGCGTCACGGCGACCACCGCGTATACCGCCAGGGCCAGGCCGAGCGCCAGGGTGACTGCGCGCGGAATCGTACGCCGGGGGTCGCGGACCTCTTCTCCCATGGTGGCGATCCGGGCGTACCCGGCAAAGGCAAAAAAGAGCAGGCCGGCGGACTGCAGGATCCCGTACCATCCGCCCGCCAGGAGCCCGTCGGAGAGGAAAGCCCCCGCCTCGGGGCCGGTACCTGCCCAGGCGGCAACCACCCCCAGGGCCAGGGCAGCGAGCACCACGGCAACAATAATCCGCGTCAGCAGGGCCGTGCGGGTAATGCCGCGGTAGTTGACGGCGGCCAGGAGGACGACGGCGGCCACCGCCACGGGCCGTTCCCAGCCGGCGGGTGCCGCATAGGCTGCGAAGGTCATGGCCATGGCCGCCGCACTGGCGGTCTTGCCGATAACGAACCCCCAGCCGGCGAGGAAACCGGGCCAGGGCCCCAGGCGTTTCCGCCCGTACACGTAGGTCCCGCCGGATGCGGGATAGGCCGCGGCCAGCTGGGCCGAGGAGGTGGCGTTGCAGAAGGCCACCAGTCCGGCCACGGCGAGCCCGATCAGCAGGCCGGATCCGGCGAAGGCCGCAGCGGGAGTAAAGGCGGCAAAAACCCCTGCTCCGATCATGGAGCCGAGGCCGATGAGTGTGGCGTCCGCCGTGCCGAGCCGGCGGGCCAGTGCCGGTGAATCGGAAGGTCCGGAAGGTCCGGAAGGTCCGGAACTGACGATTGGCGGCCGGGGTTCGTTGCCCATACGGCAAGTATGCCCCGGCCGCCGCAGTGTTACATGCCCAGGATTTCCTGGACCAGCACGAACCCGCCCATGGCGAGCACGAACCAGCCGAAGGCCTTCCGCAGCGCCGCCTCCGGAATCCGGCCCACCAGCCTGGCACCGATGAGCGAGCCGATGATCGCCATCGCGGTGACGGCCAGCGTCATGCTCCAGTCGATCTGGACGGTGGTCAGATAGCCGGCCAGTCCGGCGAAGGACTTCATGGCGATGACCACGAGCGAGGTACCCACCGCCAGGGCCATGGGCATGCCGCCGAGCAGCGCCAGGGCAGGCACCACCAGGAACCCGCCGCCGGCGCCCACCAGGCCGGTCACCAGGCCAACCAGGGCGCCGTCCGCCAGGATGCGCAGGAGCGGCAGGTCTGAATAGGCCTTGTCCGGATCAACGTTGCGCCGCCCGCGAAGCATGGCAATCGACGTCGCGATCATCATCAGGGCGAACGCGATCATCAGCACCACGGACGGAATCCGGCTGCCCAGCAGGCCGCCGGCAAACGCGCCGGCCATTCCGGCGGCGCCGAAGATGAGTCCGGTCTTCCAGCGCACGCGGCCGTTGCGGGCGTGGCCGATCACGCTGACCGCCGACGTCACGCCGACCACGAACAGCGACGAGGCGATGGCTTCCTTGGCACCGAACCCGGCCACGTAGACCAGGATCGGCACGGTCAGGATCGAGCCGCCGCCGCCCAGCAGGCCGAGCGACAGCCCGATCAGCAGGGACAGGCTGAGCACCAGCACAAGGGTGCCCGTCATGAGGCCGCCGGTCCATCCTGGGTGGGCCGGACCTTGGGCAGTGACTGGATCGCGGATTCACGGGTGGGTTCGGACGCCGTCTTGTTCCACGGCATTTTGGCCAGTGCCGCGCCCATGGCGCAGGAGTTGGTGGCTGCGGAGAAGGTCAGCCCGGCGCCGATGCCACCGGTCAGCATGCGCAGCTTCGGGGACACGAGGCGTCCGCCGACAAGTCCCAGGACGACGGCGGAACCGGCCACCATGCGGACCTGGCGTTCAAGGTCCCAGCGCTTCTGGCCGCGGACAACGTCCCCGCCGGCCGATGCAAAGGCAGGGACGCCGCCGGTCAGGACGTGGGCTGATCCGATGCCTGCACCGCCGAGGCGGGTGCGGGCCTGCTCGGCGCGGGTGCCGGACTGGCACACGAGGACAACCCGCTTGCCCAGCCGTTCGGCCAGCTCGTCGGTGTGCTCGGAGAGCAGTGGAAGCGGCACGTTGTAGGAGCCGCGGATGTGCATGGCTTCGAACTCGGCCGCGAATCGGACGTCGATGATGATCAGGTCATCCGGATCCTTCATCCAGGTCCGGAGGGTCTCGGCGTCGATGGAGGTTACGGCCGCCGGGGTATGGGCAGTCATGGAGGTCCTTTCGCAGGGAGGGGGAAACTCCACGATCCCATATACCTATGGGGGTATGCAAAACACCCCCGGGGGTATCTGACTAAGGCCTCTGTTCCCCGCCGCTCCAGTCTGAGAGGGTGGCCCCATGGAAACGGTGCTGCTCGGCCTGGCCGTGGGGCTGGCAGTGGGCGCTGTCGTCGGGCTGGTCGGAGCCGGCGGCGCGATCATCGCCGTGCCTGCACTGGTTTACGTGGTGGGGCTGGAACCCGACGAGGCTGTGCCAACCTCCCTGATCGTCGTCGGACTGGCGTCGGTGGCCGGCGCACTGCCGCGGCTACGCCGGGACGTAAGCTGGCCGCTGGTACTTCTCATTGCCATCCCGGGAATCCCCGCGTCCTGGGCCGGGACCGCCGTGGGAGAGCTGCTCGATCCGGACTGGCTCATGCTGTGCTTCGCCCTGGTCATGATCCTCGCCGGAGCGCGGATGCTGGCCAGCGCCGGGAACGGCAGGCCAGGTGCGCGGTCGGCGGAGCAGGGCGGCTGGGGCGGGCTGGCCCTGCGCGGCATTCCCGTGGGGCTGCTGGTCGGCTTCCTCACCGGCATGCTCGGGGTAGGCGGCGGATTCCTCATCATTCCCGCACTGACCCTGCTGCTGCGGGTACCAATGCCCCGCGCCACCGGCACGTCGCTTGTGATCATCGCAGTGAACTCAGCGTCCGGTTTCGCCGCCCATCTGGACGGCCTGAGCATCGACTGGACCCTGGCCCTGAGCTTCGCCGCTGTGGCGGTTGCCGCCTCACTGGCTGCCGCACGGCTGGCCCACCGGCTCAACGAAGCGCTGGTGAGCCGGATCTTCGCGGCGGTTATCTTTACCGTCGCCGCGGGCGTCCTGGTGCAGACCGTGCCGCATCTGCTGCCCGGCCAGGCTGCCGCAGCTCCGGCAGATCCACCGGCCGCCGGCGCCAGCCTGGCATCGAGCCGGCTGAGTTTCGGCGAACGGAGCCTCAACGTGCTGGTGGAGAACCACACTTCGGAGGACCTGGTGATCAGCGCCGCCCAGCTGGAGAGCGGCGCATACTCCGGACCCGCACCGTGGACACCGGCCGACGGCGATGCCACCACCCTCCGGCCCGGCGGCAGGGTGGCCCTTCCCGTCAACCTGCCGGAGGCTGCCTGCGGGGAGAGGGAAACAGATTTCGACGCACACGTCCGGCTGGCGCTTGGGACCGGCAGGGAGCTGGTTCTCCCGGCGGAAGACCCCTACGGGACGGTAGCCCAGGCACACGGGCAGGATTGCCTGCAGCAGGAGGTCGACGCCGTTGCATCCTTTGCCCTGGTGCCGGACCTGGAGGTCGCAGCGGACGGGCGGACCGCCGTCGTCCGCATTCGGGTGACGCCGAGCGGCGGTTCCGGTTCGGTCAGGGTGCGGATCGACTCGACGACGCTGCTGAGCGAAGCCCCGGAGCGTCCCTGGCCGCGGGAAGTCGCGGTGGAAGCCGCAGACGAGACGTCGGTGATCGAACTTCAGGCGGTGCCGGCGCGCTGCGATGCGCATGGACTGGCCGAAGACAAGGCTGGAACGAGGTTTCCGCTGGAGGTGGAGGTTGCCGGCGCGCGAAGCGGCCAGCTGCGGCTGGAACCGCCGCCGGAATTCACGGCTGCGGTGTACGGTTTTGTCCGATCCGCCTGTTCCCTGCGGTAGTGCACGCAGATCACGCCGTTGTGATCTGCGTTACAGGTGATGCTACCAAGCGGCCGGAGCAAAAGGCCAAACGGCAGTGCCTCCCCCGCCGCGACCTGCAACGACGTCCGCGCGCGGGGAGTGTCGGGGGTGCGTGAGACGATAAAACCATGCCTGCAACCCTGCCCCTGATCGATGTCACGGACATCATCCGCGTGGTTGGCGGTTCCGCGTTCCAGCGGGGGCAGGGTTACGCGAAAGGCGGGGCCGTAGACTCCCTGGACTGGGACGCGGCGGGCGGCGTTTTGCGGGCCCGCGTGCACGGCCATTCCAGCACGCCGTACAACACCATGCTGGTCCTGGAAGCGAAGCGGCAGGGAGATTACCGATTGGTGGACAACCACTGCAGCTGCCCCGTGGGGTTTGACTGCAAGCACGTTGCCGCCGTGGCACTGCATAGCAACACTGAACACCTCATTGGCCGGCAGGAACTGCGCAGCGCTTCCGCTACCCCGGCGGTGCCCGCCTGGCAGGCCTCGCTGCAGGATCTGCTGGCCGGATCGGCAAGCAGTGAACCACTCAAGGTCACCCCGCTGGGCCTGCAGTTCGAGCTGCGCCGGCGCGACGGCGGCGCATCCGGGGTGTGGGGGCCGCCGGCTGCCCGCCGGAGCGTCCGGGCACCAGCCTGGCGGCTTGGCGTGCGCCCCGTGGTCCGCAATGCCCGCGGCGCCTGGGTCAAGAACAACCTTGCCTGGACCAACCTTGCCTACCAGACGTACGGGCTGAAGCTGGACCCGGAACAGCACCGCTGGTTCTCCCAGTTCCCGGCACTGCACCGCTCCAACGGCGTCAGCTACTTTGGCCAGAACGACTCCTGGCTTTACCTGGATGACTTCGCCAACCCCCTGCTGTGGCAGCTCTTGTCCGAAGCCCGCCGCCTGGGTGTTGAATTCGTGGGGACCAAGAAGGACGTCAGCGTGCAGGTGGGCTCCGAAGCCGTCCTGGCCCTGGACGTGCGCTCGGCCCTGACCGACGCAGCGGCCCCGTTGCAGCTGCTGCCCAGCCTGGAGATTGACGGGCAGTCCTACCCGCTGGATACCGCCGGCGTCATTGGCAGCCACGGGCTGTACGTGCAGGCGGCCGGCGGACTGATCCTGCTGGCGCCCAGCCCGCGGACGCTCACCGAACAGGACCGCACCCTCCTGGCCGGAAACGCGCCCGTTACCATCCCGGAATCGGACACTGCACTGTTCCTGGAGAAGTTCTACCCCAAGCTCCGGCAGGTCATTCCGGTCACCAGCAGCGACGAATCGGTCCGGTTCCCCGAGGTTGAGCCGCCCATCCTGGTGCTCACCGCCGGGTTCCAGCCGGAGGATGAGCTGGCGCTTGAATGGGAGTTCGAGTACCGGCAGGGCACCTCCTCCACCCGGATGCCGCTGGACAGCCGGCCCTCCCCTACGGACCCCGCGGCACGGGATGTTGGGGCCGAAACCGAGCTGCTGGAATCAGCACGCCAGATACTGGGCCGGGCCCCGCACAACACCGTGCTGCACGAGATCGAGACCGCCGAGTTCAGTGAGTACATCCTGCCGAAACTGCAAAAGGCCGACGGCGTCCGCGTGGACATCCTCGGCGAGCGGCCGGACTACCGTGAACTGACGTCGGCTCCGCAGCTGAAGATCACCACCGTTGAAACCGAACGCCGGGACTGGTTCGACCTCGCGGTGATGATCACCGTAGAAGGCCGGCAGGTGGCCTTTGCGGACGTCTTCAAGGCGATCGCCAAGGGCAAGACCAAGATCAAACTGGTGGACAACACCTACCTGTCCCTGGACCGGCCTGAGTTTGAACGGCTGCATGCCCTGATTGAGGAAGCCCAGGCACTGCAGGAATGGGACACCGGCGAGCTGGGGATCAGCCGCTACCAGGCCGGACTCTGGGCCGAGCTGGAGGAACTGGCCGAGGAAACCGAGCAGGCAGCGGCGTGGCGCAGCGCCGTCAGCGGACTGCTGGAACTTGAATCCGTGGAACCCGTCCCGCTGCCGGCAGGATTGAACGCCGAGCTCCGCCCCTACCAGGTGCAGGGCTACAACTGGCTGGCTTTCCTGTGGGAACACGGCCTGGGCGGAGTCCTGGCGGACGACATGGGCCTGGGCAAGACGCTGCAGACCCTGGCACTGATCGCCCGTGCCCGCGAACAGCAGGCGGCAGCTGGAGCAACCGGCCGCCCGTTCCTGGTTGTTGCCCCAACATCGGTGGTCCCCAACTGGATTTCCGAAGCCGCCCGGTTCACGCCGGGCCTGCGGACCGTATCCATTCCGGACACCAGCGCCAAGTCCCGGCGTCAGTTGGGCGACCTGATTTCCGGAGCGGACATTGTGGTGACGTCCTACGCGGTGTTCCGCCTGGACTTCGCTGCTTACCGCGCACAGGAGTGGGACGGACTCATCCTGGACGAGGCGCAGTTCGTGAAGAACCGTACGACGCGCGCCAACCAGTGTGCGCGGGACCTTCCGGCGCCGTTCAAGCTGGCCATCACCGGCACCCCCATGGAAAACAACCTCATGGAACTCTGGTCCATGTTCGCGATTGTGGCTCCGGGATTGTTCCCCTCCCCGCGGCGCTTCGCCGAGGAGTACCAGCGGCGGATCGAGAAGTCCCAGGACATGGCCCAGCTGGGCAAGCTCCGCCGACGGATCAAGCCCCTGATGCTGCGCCGCACCAAGGAAGCCGTCGCCTCGGACCTGCCTGCCAAGCAGGAACAGGTGCTGGAAGTGGACCTCACCCCCAAGCACCGCAAGATCTACGAGACCCATCTGCAGCGCGAGCGGCAGAAACTGATGGGCCTGATCCAGGACATGGACCGCAACCGGATGATCGTCTTCCGGTCGCTGACCCTGCTGCGCATGCTGAGCCTCGATGCGTCCCTGGTGGATCCGGAGAACTCCGGGGTGCCGTCCGCGAAACTCGATGCGCTGCTGGAGCAGCTCGAAGACGTGACCGCCGAGGGGCACCGCGCCCTGGTCTTCAGCCAGTTCACGTCCTTTTTGAAGCTGGCCGCCCAGCGGCTGGAAGACGCCGGAATTCCCTACGCCTATCTGGACGGATCCACCCGCAACCGGGCGGAAGTGATTTCCGCGTTCAAGGATGGCCAGGCTCCGGTCTTCCTGATCAGCCTGAAGGCCGGCGGGTTCGGGCTGAACCTGACCGAGGCAGACTATGTCTTCCTCCTTGACCCCTGGTGGAACCCGGCGACGGAAGCCCAGGCGGTGGACCGCACCCACCGGATCGGGCAGAAACGTTCCGTGATGGTCTACCGGATGGTGGCGCGGGGAACCATCGAGGAAAAGGTCATGGCGCTGAAGGAACAGAAAGCCGCCCTGTTCTCCTCGGTGATGGACGACGACGCCGTGTTCAGCTCCGCGCTCACTGCCGAGGACATCCGCGAACTGCTGCAGTAGCTCCGCTCGCTGCCGCCGGCGCCACAGCGGCCGGTGAATTCAGGCACAGCGCCCGGGCCTCAATCCGCCCCCGATCCGCGCGTTTGCAGGCTTTCCGGCCTTTTCCCGAAAATTCTACACATAGTAGAAGTCGCTAACTTGGGATTCATGAGCCTGAAGGAAGCCGTCCGCCCCGTTGAGGCACCCCCGGCGGACAGCGATGAACTGGTGCACGTTTTCTGCACCCCCTGCAAGCGCCGGGCCCTGCAGCACGCCCGGCGGCCCAAGCCGTACTGCGGCAAGACGATGCCCAACCGCCCGCTTCGCAGCGACAACGCCCATCTGCCCATCTGTGTGGTGTGCGTTGAACTGGCGCGCTCCGGCCCCTGCCCTTCCTGCGGAATGCAGGCCCGCCTCTAGGCGGCCATTCCCAGCGCCGGTCGCGGTTTGTACAGTGGGTGGATGGCTACCCAGGAACGTCCCATAGGCTTTTGGCTCAAGCTGCTGGACCAGCTGGTCGATGAGCAGTTCGGCGCGAGTTTCGAAGAACACGGTGTCACCCGTCGGCAGTGGCAGATGATGAACCTGCTCACCAACGGGCCCGCCAGCGAGAAGGAACTCTCCGACCAGCTCAAACCTTTCTTTCCCGCTGTGGAAGCCGGCACCTCGGGAGAGCTCATTGAGGAACTCGCCGAAAGCGGCTGGGTTGCAGTGAGCGACGGCCAGTACTCGCTGACGGACCTCGGGACGCGCAGCCTGGAAAATCTCCGCGGTGCCGTCGAGCGCATCCGGGACCAGCTGACGGTCGATGTTTCCGAGGAAGAATACGCCGCCCTGGTTTCGGTGATGCAGCGGATGGCCGCCAACCTGGGCTGGAAGGACGGACCGGAAACCCAGGACACGCCCGGCATGTGATCGCCGGCCCCGGGGGCGGCACCGCCAGGAGGGGTAGTCTCCTGGCATGGGGAAACAGGTCTACGTGGAAATACCGGTCCGGGCACCGCTCGAGCGGTTGTGGGAGCTGACCCAGGACCCACAGAACCATCCCCGGTGGGACCTGAGGTTTACCGCGATCATTCCCGCTCCCGGCACGGCCCCGCAGGAATTCCGCTACGAGTTCAGGCTGCCGCTGCACACTATCCACGGCACCGGAACATCCCTCGGCACCCGGGGGCAGGGCAAGGCCACCTCCGTCCTGAAGTTCACCACCCGGGACGTACTCTCGCCCATTGGACCGGGAGCCGGATACTGGCGCTATGTTCCCGGACCGGACGGGATCCGGTTCATCACCGGCTACCACTTTTCACCCGGCTGGGGTCCGCTGGGCCGCTGGCTGGATGCCCCGCTCATCCGCCCGGCACTCGGCTGGGCTACGGCGTGGAGCTTCGACCGGCTGCGCCTCTGGGCGGAAGACGGCATCCCGCCCGAACGCGCCCTCCGGGCCTGGCTGCTGGACACCGGCCTCCGTACCGCAGCGGTGGCCGGAACACTGTGCCTGCTGATCCGGCGCCCTGGGGCTGGCACCGCCCTTGCCGCTGCCGCAGCGGTGGCTGGCGCCGGGATGCTTCCGGCGGCCGGTAGCGTTCCACGGGCCGCGCACTGCCTCCGGCACGCACCGGACAGGCAGTCCTCCCGCCCACCGGCCTCCCTCGCAGCGCTGCCGGAGCCGGCATGAACGCGCCCGGGAACGCCGGACAGTCCGTCTTCGCCCGGGCCATGGGGGATGATTTCCACCGGCTGCACCCCATGCTCCAGCGCCGGTTCTCGGTGGATCCGAAGGCCGGCTACGCCTGTGTGGGCCGCGGCGTTTTCTCGGAAGTCCGCCGGGGTGCATGGTGGACGGTGCCGTTCCTGAAATTCGGCGCCTTCCGCAACATCCTGTTCCCGGAGCGCGGCCGCAACGTGCCGTTCAGCATTGAAAACTACCCGTACGTGGACAGCTTTGGCCGCACCACCGTCACGTTCACCCGCACCCTTGAACTGCGCCCCGGGCGCCCGCGGCGGTTCGACGCCAGCATGGTCTACAGCGCGCGGCGTGGAACGGTGGTGGACTATCTGGGCACCCATCAGCACCTGGCCACGGACCTGGACCTGGGTGTCCGCGAAGACGGCTCGCTTCACCTGCGCACGGGGGCGCTGCGTTTCCACGAAGGCCCGTTGAGCTTCACCGTTCCGCGCTTCCTGACCGGCACGGCGGATCTCTACGAGGCGTACGACGACGAGCGGCAGGTCTACACGATCCAGCTGCAGGTACGGAACCCGGTTTTCGGCTTCCTGTTCGGTTACCGCGGTGAGTTCGCCTGCACTTTTCCGCCGGTTGCGGGAACCGGGGTGCCGGACCGGCTCCGGCCGGTGCGGGAGGAAATCCGGGACTAGCGCATCTCCACCCGGCGTCGGTCAGGCTCCGGCAGGCGCAAGACGGGAAAGGTGACGCATCAGTGCCCGGGCCGTGCCGTCGTCGAGCACCAGGTCCGTGATCACGCCGGCGCGCAGCGCCGCGATCAGCCCGGGCACTTTATGCTCCCCCGAAACAACGCAGAGCCGGCGGGGAATCCGCTTCAGCTCCCGCGGCGTGGGTCCGGACGCCCGGCGGTTCAGCCCGATGTCCGCGTAGCTGCCGTCCTCGCGCAGGAAGACCGTGCAGACATCGCCCACTACCCGGTGCGCGGCGAACTCGCGAAACGCGTCCTCGGTCAGATAGCCGCCGCTGTACACCTCTGACGGCGAGGGCCCTTCGAATGCCCCCACACTGAACACGGCAAGATCCGCTTCGGCACGCACCGCCAAGACCCGCCGCACCGTGGATTCCTGCCACATCAGCTCCCTGGTCCGCTCATCGTCGAAGAAGGCAGGCGCCGGAAACTGGATCAGCGCGGCGTCAAAGGACGCCGCCATCTGCGGCAGCAGCCCGGGGGAAGCGTTCAGCTGCGCAGACCGGGCACTCACCGCGCCGTTCATCTGCACCACCGTCGCGTCCCGGGTCAGCTTCGGCTGGAGTACAGCCGCTACCGCCGACGTCGTGGTGCCCCAGGCCACCGCCATGGTCATCCCGTCCTCGAACCAGTCGTGGATCAGCACCGCGGCATGCCGGGCGGCGGCATCCAGCCGCTTGGCAGTGTTTGCCGTGGCGGGGACCGCAGCCAGATAGGCAGTCACGCCGAAGGACTTCTGCAGGGTGCGCACCAGCTCGCTGCCCGTGTCCACCGGGGCCGAAAGGGTGATGCGGACGATCCCCCGGTCCCGTGCAGCCTGCAGCATCCGCGAGACGGTGGATCGAGAGACATTGAACCGTTCAGCGACCGCTTCCATGGTCGCGCCCTGGACGTAGTACAGCTCGGCTGCACGGTACAGATCGGCATCTTCGTGCATGGCATTCCCTCCGAGTGCGCACATCCGTTCATCTGCTTTGATCGTACTCCCAACGGAGGCCTATGGTTCGACGAAGACTCCGGGCCTTTTCGCCCGGTCCGTTAGCGAAAGGCCACCCCATGTCACCTCGCCTGCCCTCAGCCGGAAACCGCGACGCCGTCCTCGACGAGCTCGCCGATGGTCCCGAACTCGACGTCCTCGTGGTGGGAGGCGGGGTGACCGGCGCAGGCATTGCCCTGGACGCCGTCTCCCGCGGTCTGCGCACTGCCATTGTCGAAGCCCAGGACTGGGCCGGCGGCACCTCCCAGTGGTCTTCCAAGCTGGTCCACGGCGGCCTGCGCTACCTGCAGCAGCTGGATTTCAAGCTGGTAGCCGAGGCCCTGCGGGAGCGTGAGCTGCTGCTCGATTCGCTGGCACCGCACCTGGTCAAGCCAGTGCCGTTCCTGTACCCCATCACCCACCGTGCCTGGGAACGCCCCTACGTCGCCGCCGGCATCGGCCTCTACGACGCCCTCGCGCACGTCGGCGCCAAGAACGCCACCATGCCGATCCAGCGCCACCTCGGCCTGAAGGGGGTCAAAGAGGCCTTCCCCGACGTCAAGGACGGAAGCATGGTCGGCGCCATCAAGTACTGGGACGGCAAGGTCGACGACGCCCGCCTGGTCCTGACCCTGGTCCGCACCGCCGCTCGCCTGGGCGCCACGGCCGTTCCCCGGGCCAAGGCCGTCTCCTTCCCGCAGGATGACTCCGGCCGGGTATCTGGTGCCGTGATCCGCGACCTGGAGACCGGCCGCGACCGCACTGTCCGCGCCAAGTCCGTGATTACCGCCACCGGTGTGTGGACTGAGAAAACCCAGGACCTCGCCGGCGCCGACGGCGGCCTGAAGGTCCTTGCCTCGAAGGGCATCCACATCATCGTGCCGCGCGAGCGCATTTCCGGCGAGTCCGGCCTGATCCTGCAGACCGAGAAGTCCGTGCTGTTCGTGATTCCGTGGGAGCGCTACTGGATCATCGGGACCACTGACACTCCGTACCACCAGGAACTGTCCACACCCGTGGCTACGAGCGCGGACATCGACTACGTCATCGAGCACGCCAACGTGGTGCTGGACAAGCCCCTGACCCGCGACGACGTGATTGGGACGTACGCGGGCCTGCGACCGCTGCTGCAGCCGGGCACCAAGGGCGACGAGCAGTCCACCAAGATCTCCCGCGAGCACACCGTGACCGAGGTGCTGCCGGGCCTGGTGGCGATCGCCGGCGGCAAGCTCACCACCTACCGGGTTATGGCGGAGGACGCGGTGGACCTGGCGCTGGGCTCACGCGCCAAGGACCTTCCCTCGGTCACGGCCAAGACCCCGCTGCTCGGCGCCGACGGCTATTTGCCGCTGACCCGCCAGGCCGGTTCGCTTGGCGCGCCGTACGGCTGGACCGAACAGCAGGTCATGCGGATGCTGGACCGCTACGGCTCGGCCATCTCCGAGATCACTGAACTCGTGGACGAGCGGCCAGAACTGGCCGCTCCGCTGCAGGGCGCCCCGGCTTACCTGCGTGCTGAGATCGTGCATGGCTGCACCCATGAGGGCGCCCTGCATCTGGAAGATCTGTTCGACGTGCGCACCCGCCTCACCTGGGAAGCCCCGAACCACGGCTTGGACGCCGTCGAGGAGATTGCCGATCTGGCCGCCGAAGCGCTGGGCTGGGACCAGGCCCGCCGCGACGCTGAGGTGCGCTCTTACCGCGACCGCTGCGCGGCACAGGACGCCGCAGCCGCGATCGCAGACGAGCCCGCCGCCGCAGCCGTGCGGTCCGAGGTGCCGGATGTTGTCGAGGCCGTGGCACTGGCCGCGCGCTGAGCAGAGAGGTGCGGTTAGCGTCCCCGCCTTCCGCGCGGGGACGCGCCACGCCTACCTGCTCCGGCTAGTGTCCCTTGAACGCCTCCGCGAGCCACCAGGCACCGCCGTCGGAGGCAATCTTGGCGTCAATGACCAGGGGTACGGTCCGCGGACCTTCCAGCCAGCCGGTTACCGCGGCCAGGTCTGACGGAGTGCGGACCGTGATGCCGTCTGCTCCGTAGCCGCGGGCAATCGCCGCGATGTCCGTGTCCGGGAAGGTGACGGTTTCCATGTCCGTGCCCGCGGCGTCGTTCGCGGCACCAAAGTGGTGCACCTCGGCACCGTAAGCGGCATCGTTGTACACGATCACCACGAGCGGCAGGCCCAGGCGAACGGCAGTCTCAAGTTCCGAGATAGCCATCAGGAATCCGCCGTCCCCGGTGCCCAGGACAGGCAGCCGGTCCGGGCGGGCCAGCGCAGCACCGATCGCGGTGCCCAGGCCCAGGCCAATGGACTGGAAGGCCTGGGTGAAACAGAAACCGAACTCGTCCGGCACGGACAAGTGGGTGGCGGGGTAGCCCATGAAATTGCCCGAATCCACGGAGACCAGGCGCTCGGCGGGCAGCAGCGCATCAAGTTCCAGGGTCAGCGCCCTCGGGTCGATCCGCTCGGACGTTGACAGGTCCTCTACCGGCACGTTCTGCCAGCGTGCGCCCGCGTCAATGCGGGCTGCCGTTTCGGGAGTGCGGTACTTCGCGGGCGGCTCCGCCTGGCTGGCCTGCAGCTCGGCCAGGACGTCGGCGGCCGTAGCGGCACAGTCACCAATCACGCCGAGGTGAATCTCCCGGTTGGCGCCCAGCGCCGAATCGTCCAGGTCCACCTGCACCACCACCGCGTCCGGGTTGATCAGCGAACCGTGGCGCATGGTCCACATGTTCAGGGTGCAACCCCAGCCGATGAGCGCGTCCGCGTCACGGATCAGCGCGGCCGTCTCCGGAGTTGAAAATCCGCCGGAGATGCCGAGGTTGAATTCCTCCCCTTCGAACAGTCCGTTCGCAACGGCCGAGGTGGCCAGCAGCGCGCCGGACTGGGCGGCGAGGGCCTTGAGTTCTTCGGCAGCGTACCGCGCACCGCGGCCGGCCACGAACACCGGCCGTTTCGCGGTGCTGAGCACGTCTGCCAGGCCGCGCACCAGGCTGGCGTTGGGCCGGACGAAACCGGTAGGCGCCACCGGTGGCACCCGGCGGGGCGTACCGGCGGGAACGGGCTGTGCCTGGACGTCCAACGGAACGCTGAGCACAACGGTGCGGCGTTCATTCTGCGCGGTTCGGAACGCCCGGACTGTGTCTGCGACGGCGCTCTGGGCTGAGTGCACACGTTCCGGCACGGCCCCCAGGCTGCGGGCCAGCCCGTCCTGGTCAATCCGGAAGTTTGACCGCACGGCTGAGCCGGCGGCGTCGGCGGTCAGGACGATCATCGGTGTCCGGGACTTGGCGGCTTCCCCGATGCCGGTGGCAGCGTTGGTGAGGCCGCAGCCCTGGTGGGTGGTCAGGATCGACACCAGCCCTGACATGCGCGAAAAGGCATCGGCCATCGTTGCCGCGCCGCCCTCGTGCCGCGCGGCGGTGAAGGGCACACCGTTCTCCCGCAGTGCATTGGTCAGGTGGAAGTTGCCGCTGCCCACCACTCCGAAGGCGTGGGCGGCGCCCAGCTGGGCCAAGGTGCGGCCTACCAGCCCGGCAATGTTCATCTGGTCCAACGTCTGACTCCTGTGATGGCGCGGGCGAGGTCTACCAGAATCCTAGGACCGCGCGGCTGCCGGGGCACAAATGGCCGTGCGTCATGTTGCGACCCAGTCGGGCTGTCCGGCGGGGTTCCCCGGTATTCTCAGGCAAACGATTTTCGACCTTGGACAGGAACCGAACATGTCTCTTCCCAGCACTGAACCCGGGTTGATCCAGAACCTGATCGGGGCCCTCGACGGCGGCGCCCTGGAGGTCGTGGACCTCACGGCTCCGCTGTCCGCGGGTATTCCCACGCTGAAGCTGCCGGACCCGTTCGTGAACCTGATCGACTTCAGCCTGGAGCAGGTCAGCGCCTTCGATGAGCCGGGTCCGTTCTGGAAGCACAACAACATCCACACCGGTGAGCACATCGGCACGCACGTGGATGCGCCGTCGCACTGGATCACCGGGCGGGACGGGGACGATGTTTCCCAGATCCCGGTCCGCCGGCTGGTGGGACCCGCCGTCGTGATGGATTTCAGTGCCGAGGCAGCCACGGACCCGGATTTCCTGGTGGAGCCGGAGCACATCCAGGCCTGGGAAGCGGAACACGGGGCGTTGCCCGACGGCGCGTGGCTGCTGCTGCGCACCGGCTGGGACAAATACATAGACGACGCCGATGCGTTTCTGAACTTCGACGACACCGGTTCGCACACCCCCGGAATCTCCGCGGCGTGCGCCAGGTGGCTGGCCGACGAGACCCCGATTGCAGGCCTGGGCGTTGAGACAGTGGGGATCGACGCCGGCAACGCCGGTGCCTTCGATCCGCCGTTCCCGGCGCACTACTACCTGCTGGGCAACAACAAGTACGGGGTCACGCTGCTGCAGAACCTGGCGGCGCTTCCGGCCACCGGCGCCATGGTGGTGGTCTCCCCGCTGAAGATCGTGGGCGGTACGGCCAGCCCGGCCCGTGTCCTGGCGTTCGTGGAACGCTAGTACCCCTTTTCGGGGTCCACGAGTCCCTCGGGCGGCCTCCGGTTAGCCTCGGGGCTGGATCTGTGCCAGCAGCTGCTCGAAAGGCAGCGACTCACCCGTGCTGCGGGAAGGCCGGTCAACCGGGGCGTCGCCAAGCAGGGCCACGAGCTCCGCTGCGGCACGCCGGACGCGGTCATCGAGTGCGGAAACCCCGTCGCTGCCGGCGCCCCAGTCATCCGGAGCGGCGTAGACGGCGGTGGGAGCCACCCGCGCCCGCAGGTAGGCAAAGAGCGGACGCAGCGCGAAGTCCAGCACCATGGAGTGCCGTGCGCTTCCTCCGGTGGCCCCGGCCAGGACGGGCTTTCCATCCAGGGCGTCCTTGTCCATGACGTCGAAGAAGGACTTGAAGAGGCCGCTCATGGAGGCACTGAAGACCGGTGACACCGCAATCAGCGCGTCGGCGTCCGCGACTTCGTTGAACAGGGTTTCAAGCTTCGGCGCCGCGTAACCGGAAACCATGGCGTTGGCGATGTCGACGGCGTACTCGCGCAGTTCGTACGTAGTGACGACGGCGTCGTGCCCCAGCTCCCGGAGGCGGTCCTGGGCCGCCGCACCCAGCTGGTCCGCCAGCATTCGGCTGGAGGACGGCACTCCCAGTCCGGCGGTTACTGCAACAATCCTGCGTTCGGCCACAACGGCACCTTCCTTACATCCAATAGATACATGTTATTGCATCTATCTCGGCAACGGTGCGTGCCCCGTAATAATTCCCTTCCTTACCTAGGATGAATCCATGCATGCGAATCCGTTCTCCAGCCCCGTGGTGCTCGAGGGCAGCACTGTCCGGCTGGAACCCCTGTCCCCCGAGCACGTCCCGGAGCTGACCGACGCCGTTCGAGACGGGGAACTGTGGAACCTCTGGTACACCCGCATTCCCGCCCCGGACGCAATGGCGGCGGAAGTGGAGTCCCGGCTGCAGCAGCAGGCCGCCGGCAGCATGGCCCCGTGGGCGATCCGCCGCCTGGACACCGGCGTACTGTGCGGCATGACTACCTACATGAACATCAAGGCGGAACACCGCCGGGTGGAGATTGGCTCAACCTGGCTGGCGGCCAGCGCCCAGCGGACGTCGATCAACGCAGAGGCGAAGTACCTGCTGCTCTCCCGCGCCTTCGAGGACCTTGACTGCATCGCCGTCGAATTCCGCACCCACTGGCATAACCACGCGTCCCGGGCGGCGATCGCCCGTCTCGGCGCCAAGCAGGATGGCGTCCTGCGCTCGAACGAACTGTGGCTGGACGGCTCCCGCCGCGACGTGGTGGTGTTCTCGATCCTGGAAGGCGAATGGTCATCGGTCCGGCTGGGCCTCAGGCACCGGCTCCGCCGCGAACTCGGCTAGGACGCGGCCAGGGCTCAGCCGCGCATCGCAGCGTACACAACGTAGTTGTCATCGAACGTTCCCGTCGCCGGGTCGAAACCGTCGCAGGTGATCAGCCGCAGTTCCGGGCCGGCGGTATTGCCGTACACCTCCAGGGTGGGAAAACTGTCCTTCCCATACTGCTCGGCACGCTCAACCGTGAACTCCACGGTAGAGCCATCCTGCCGTCCCACTTCCACAACGTCCCCGGGCACCAGGGCGCGCAGGTCCGCGAAAACGCCCGGCCCGCCACCGGTTGCGTTCACATGCCCGAGCAGTACCGCCGGGCCCGGCTGACCGGGTGCCGGAGAACCTGAATACCAGCTGGCCGGAGCGCCCGGGCCTTCCGGCGGAACCTCCAGCGAGCCGTCCTCTCGGAGCCCCAGATGCAGCAGGTCGCCCTGTGTTCCGGTGGCCGGGATCGCAAGGCTCTGCGGAAGCGAAACCGGTGCGGGAGTCTCCGTGCCGGGGCCGGAGGGTGCCGGTGCCGGAACGGCTGCCGCGGACGACGGCGCAGCGGAGGAGGCTGCAGCGGAGGACGGCGCATCCGGTGCCGGTGCCGCTGAGCAGGCACCCAGCACCAGCAGCAGGGACGCCGCGCAGGAGATCAATCCTGCGCGGCGTCCGCTGTGGATCGCTGAGTCCTTAGCCACGGGCGCGGCGGCGGGCCAGCACGGCTCCGGCCAGGGCCAGTACTCCGGCACCCGCACCGGCTGCTGCCAGGGTGGTTCCGTCTACTGCGCCGGCGGTTTCGACGCCGGTGTCAGCGCCGCCTTCGGGCATGGCGCCCATCTGGGAAACGGCCAGGGTTCCGCAGGCTGCCGGCAGGGTTGCCGCGGCAGGCAGGGACGGGTCCAGGTCCGACATCTTCGCGGCTGCTGCCTCCGGCATCTTGGACGGATCAACGCCGTGGACCACCACAACTGCCGTGCCGTTTTCCAGTGACTGGGCGGTCTCCGGGTTTACTTCGAAGGTCCGCTCGTAGTTGTACGCCGATCCGCCGGGGAATCGCTCGACGGCAAGGCCCGAGTCCGCACTGGTATCACCCTCGGTGGTCAGCGAGGTGCCGATGTGACCGTAGAAGGGATGCCCCTCGGTGGTGTTGACGACGCCGTCGCCGTCGGTATCCGCGTCCGGGCCGGGGCAGACGCCCTGTGCGGCAATGTGGATGTGCTGGGCGTGTGGGAAGGGGCCGTCCATGAAGGTCTCCGCCGCGCCGGTAACGTTGACGGTCACTTTGGCTTCAGTCCCGTGCACCTCCACCATCGCCTGGCCGGTGGTGCCCGAGTTGTTCATGCTGTTGAGGGTTGCCTGGCCGGACCATGAATCCGGTCCGTGGGCGAACGACGGCGTTGCGGAAAGAGCAAGGGCACCAAGTGCAAGGGTGGGAACGGCGAGCAGCCGCAGCTTCGTATTCATGATCGGTTTCCTTCATCTGCTGAGTCGGTAAATCGGTGTGAATGCACAAGGAGTTCGGAGCCGGACGGCATCCGGATGGGTCCGGATCAGGAATTTTTTTCCCGGCTGAGGGGAAAGCGGATCCGGCTGGCACACGGGCCTCCCGGTATGGCAGAGTTCACCACCTGAGTGTGTCCGCGGACCTCAGCCGTGGACTCCGCCGCTGAAAGGGATGAGCAGTGCAAGCCGATGACTGAGCCGGGTACAGCGCCGGGCGACCAGTTCGGCGTTCCCGTGCTGGGCCGGACGGTTCCGGACCTGGCCGATCTGGTGCGCCGCAGTGCGGGCGGAGATGAGGCCGCCTTTGCGGACCTGTACGATGCCACGTCCGCCAGGGTTTACGGTTTAGCGGTACGGGTAACCCGTTCTCCTGAAATTGCTGCCGAGGTGGTGCAGGAGGTCTATCTCATGGCCTGGGAACAATCAGGGCGTTTCGCTCCGTCCCGGGGATCAGTCCTGGGCTGGCTCTGCACCCTTGCCCACCGCAGGGCCGTGGACCGGGTTCGCCAGGTGGCGAGCGAACGGAACCGTGAGCAAACGTATGAGGATCAGCGCCCGACGACGGCGGCAGACCAGACCTGGGAGCAGGTGGAGCAGTCCATGGCAGTCCAGGAAGTGCGGGACGGGCTTGGAACGCTCAGCCCGCTCCAGCGTGAGGCGGTGGCCCTGGCGTATTACGAAGGCTGCACCCATCAGGAGGTTGCCCGCGCGCTGAACATTCCGCTCGGGACGGCAAAGGCCCGGATACGGGACGGCTTGAACAACCTGAGATCTGCGCTGGGGGGACGGCGATGAACAACCAGCATTCCGGCAGCGGGCTGCACGAACTTGCACCGCTTTTCGCCATCGACGCCCTCGAGCCGGCGGAGCGGGCCGCATTCGAAGAACACCTTGCCGGCTGCGCCCGCTGCCGGTCCGAGGTCGCCGACTTCGCTGACGTGTCCGCCCATCTGGCCGCCGCTACCGAGCAGGAGCCTCCCGCGGAGCTGCGTTCATCAGTCCTCGCATCGATTCACGGAACCCGCCAGGCGCAAGTGACCCGCATCCGGCCGGCAGCGCCAACCCGGGCTCCCCTCCACCGCCGGCGCCGCCGCGTACTGCTGGCCGCCGCAGCCGCAGCCCTCCTGCTCCCGGCCGCGGGCCTGGCCGGCTGGGCGCTGGGTGTGCAGTCCGAGCAGCGCCAGCAGCAGGCGCAGCAGCAGCAGGACCGCGAGGACCGTCTCCTGGCCGCGCCGGATCTTGCCGTCCAGAACCTTGAGGTGGACGGGCAGCCGACCACGCTGCTCCTTTCAGAACAAGAAGACGCTGCCCTGTTCCTGGCCGGAAACCTCCCTGATCCGGGTGCGGACCGCGAGTACCAGCTGTGGCTGCTCGAAGACGGCACCCCCATCCCTGACGTGCATTTCGGCGGAGGCGACGTCCGGGTGTGGCTCAACGGGGAGGTCTCCCGTGCCGGGACCGTGGCACTGACGATCGAGCCGTCCGGCGGTTCGACGACGCCGACCTTCCCGCTGGTGGCTGCGGCGGAAATCTGAGCCCAGCCGGTTTCTTAGTCCTTGCGGTGCAGTGCGCTCCGGAAACCACACCGACAATTTCAGCCTTATTGGGGAGGACGGGACGGCATCCTCCGGCTAGGCTGGCTTGGTCATGCGCCGGCGGACCCTGCAGCCGCCGGCACAAAACCGCATCGCAGACACTTATGAGGGGAACTATGTCCGAGCAGCAGCCTCCGGCAAACAACTACAGCTACAACGCCTACGCCGGCAACCAGCCCGCGGCAGCGCCGGCAGCACCGGTGCGTCCCAAGCAGGTTGACCTTGGCTTCTGGCTGCTGATCGCAGCGGCCGTTGTCTCAGCAATCAGCATCCCGGTAACACTCTCCTGGATGAACTCCGACGACTTCCGGAACTCGCTCGTGGAGACGAGCGCCGTTGCCATTAGCGCTTCCGAGCTCGACGCGGTTATCGCGTTCAGTACCGCACTGTCGATTTTCTTCGCTGTCGTCAGCATCGCCGTCGCCGTGCTGGTCGCGCTGTTTGTCCGTAAGGGCTACAACTGGGCACGCATCGTCGCCACCGTCTTCGCCGTCCTGGGCCTGTTCGGCCTGGCCAACCTCACCACCGCCGGCTCGCTGATGGCCGTGCTCACGGTTCTCGGCATCGTGCTGCCGGTGGCTGCGGTCATCATGCTGTGGATGAAGCCGTCCACCGAGTACTTCAACGGCTCCAAGGCCTACCGCCAGTTCAAGAAGTACAACCCGGGAGCCTAGCCTCCACGAACAGCGAAGGGGCCGGTACCGAGAGGTGCCGGCCCCTTCGCTGTCTCCCGGAAGCGTCAGCGGGCGGCCGCCCGTCCGGCTGCGCGGCCGCTGAAGAGGCAGCCTCCCAGGAAGGTTCCCTCCAGCGACCGGTACCCGTGCATCCCGCCACCGCCGAACCCGGCGGCTTCCCCGGCCGCAAACAGGCCCGGGACGGGGATGCCGTCGGCTCCCAGCACCCGCGAGTCCAGATCGGTTTCGAGCCCGCCCAGGGTCTTGCGGGTCAGCACGGACAGCCGCACCGCGATCAACGGTCCGTCCTTGGGATCCAGGATGGGCCGCGGGGCGGCCGTACGGATCAGCCGGTCCCCCAGATAGGTCCGCGCCCCGCGAATGGCCGTAATCTGAGCATCCTTGCTAAAGGGGTTGGCGATCTCCCGGTCACGGGCCTGAAGCTCCGCAAGCACTGACTCCGCCGAGAGCACCGGCGCCTTCCCGTCCGTCGAGGACTTGGCCAGCTCGTTCATGGCCGCCACCAGTTCCGGAACGCTGCCGGCCGTGAGGAAGTCCTCTCCGTGGTCGAGGAACTTCTGCACCGGCCCCGGTACATCCGCGGTGGCCCGGCCCAGCACTCCGCGCAGGGATTTGCCGGTCAGGTCCGGATTCTGTTCCGAGCCCGAAAGCGCGAATTCCTTCCGGATGATCGCCTTGTTCAGGACGAACCAGCTGTAGTCGTACCCCGTGCCGCGCAGGTGCTGGAGCGTCCCGAGAGTGTCGAACCCAGGAAAGAGCGGGCCCGGCAGCCGCTTCCCGGTGGCGTCGAGCCACAGCGAGGACGGCCCGGGAAGAATCCGGATGCCGTGATTCGGCCACACCGGGTTCCAGTTCTTAATTCCCTCCACGTAATGCCACATCCGGTCCGGGTTGATCACCCGTCCCCCGGCATCCTGCGACGCCCTGATCCCGCGTCCGTCCACATGTCCCGGAACCCCGCTCAGCATCGCCGTGGGCGGTGCGCCGAGCCGCTGGGGCCAGGCGGCGCGCACCAGGTCATGGTCGCCGCCAATACCACCGGTTGTCACGACGACGGCGCCGGCAGAGAATTCGAATTCACCCACCGTGGCGCGCTCCGCAGCCCGGCCGCGCGGCGTCGTCGTCCGCTCCAGGACTGTCCCGCGCACTCCGGTTACGGTGCCCGCAGTGCTGACCAGTGATTCCATCCGGTGATTGCACGCCAGCCGCACCAGGCCGCTCTCGACGCCGGAGCGCACCTTGGCCACAAACGGTGCGGTAATACCGGGCCCGGTTCCCCAGGTGATGTGGAAGCGGGGCACGGAGTTGCCGGGACCGCTGGCGCCGTAGCCGCCGCGTTCCGCCCAGCCAACCACGGGGAAGACGCGGTGTCCCAGCTGATGCAGCCAGGCCCGTTTCTCGCCCGCCGCAAAATTGACGTAAGCCTCCGCCCAGCGGCGCGGCCAGTAATCCTCCTCGCGGTCAAAGCCAGCCGTCCCCTGCCAGTCCTGCCAGGCAAGCTCCACTGAATCCCTGACTCGGAGGCGGCGCTGCTCCGGGGAATCCACGAAGAAGAGGCCGCCAAAGGACCACCAGGCTTGGCCTCCCAGCCCTTGCTCCCCCTCCTGCTCCAGCAGGATCACCGACCGGCCGGCGTCCACCAGCTCGGCTGCGGCTACCAGGCCGGCAAGGCCGGCACCCACCACAATGACATCCGCGTCTCTTGGCTGCATCCGGCAAACGCTACCGGCAGATGCATCCGCTGCCTAGGGATGTTCCCGGCCCCGCAGACCCTGTTGGGAGCGCAGGCAGGTTCCTAGACTGGAAAGGCAGTTGCCGTAAACCAGCCATGGAGGCACTCATGAGCACTACCCCGAATGACGAAAACCGGACTCACAACGAGGAACCCTCGGAAGGCGAAGAGACGTCCCACGCTGACTCTTCGAGGGACCATGCCCAGAACGCTGCGGAAGGCGACGAGGGCCAGTCATAGGAGATGCCTTCCGTTCCCGGTGCCCTAAGGGAGCCGGGAACGAAAGGCATCTTCCGGAAAGACCTCGGGCAGGGTTGGGTCAGGATGCTTTGGCCCTGCCTGTATTGCGTTTGGCGTCTGCCACGACATCGGCATCCTTGCTGTGGTCCACGACCGGCCCGGTCCCGGCGATCTCCCTCAGTTGCTCAATGCCCGCAGCCGCAGCTTCCTTGGTGGGGAACATCGCAGACACTGCCATGAGCGCTCCGTCGCCGGAAATGAGCTTGATCCGGAAAGCGCCGTCGTGGGCGTCAACCAGCTTGAAGTAGCCCGACATCTCTTACCTCCTTGTAAGGGGTACCTTCAGTGCGGTTAATACTAAGCCGACTTAGTGATTTTGGGACCCCCCTTCGCAGCAAGTGTGGACTGCCGATGCAGGATCGAGACCTTGCGGGCCGGGGGGGGCTAGCGGCTGCGCGATGTTCCGGTGGTCAGGGCCTGGAGGATTTCCTCCTGGGTGGCCGGCAGGGACGTCAGCAGGGCGGCCAGCATCCTGGCCTGCACCGGCGCAAGATCCCCTCCCGGAATGGCACCGGCGCGGACCAGGTCCAGGCCGCCGCCGGCGCCGTACGCAGGAACCACCGGGCCGGCAGGCACCCGGGTGCACAGGACCACCGGGCAGCCTCCGTGCACCGCGTCCTGCACCGCTTCCGCAAACCCCTCGCCGGCATTGCCCATGCCCGTTCCGGCCAGGACAATCGCGCTGGCTCCGGTGTGGACGGCGTGGTTGAAAAGCTCCGGACCCGTGCCGAGGGCGCAGACGATGATTTCCACGCGGGCGTTGTCGAAGTCCTCGCCCGGCATGGGCAGCGGCGCGGGGCGGACGGGAATGGCCGTGACATGCAGCGTCCCGGCAACAAAGTGGGCTACCTCCACTCCCCCGGCGAACGGGTTGGCGGCCACAGTGTGGACTTTCCTTGCTCCGCGCGCTGACTGGACCTGGCCGGCGAAGGAAATCAGCACGCCTGCGTTACGCAGTCCGGCCGCCGCAGCGGCAGTTACGGCTTCTTCCAGGTTGGCCGGGCCGTCAGCGACGGGGCTGTCCGCCGGGCGCTGCGCACCGGTGAAGACCACCGGTTTGGGGGAAACGTGCACCAGGTCCAGCGCAAAGGCCGTCTCCTCCATGGTGTCGGTGCCGTGGGTGACCACAACGCCGTCGACGGCCTCATCCGCCACGGCAGCACGGACCGCTTCCGCAATGATCCGCACGTCCGCCAAACGCAGCCGGAAACTGTTGGCGTTTGTTATGTCCTGGACGGAATAGCTGTGCCGCCCGGACAGGGAGGCCGCGATGTCTTCGGCGCGTCCAGCCGACGCTGCGCCGTCCCGGCCGGTACGTGAGGCAATGGTCCCTCCGGTCGCCAAGATTTTGATGTGGGCCATGGAACAACAGTCCTCTCGCCGGTCACCATAGCCAACATATGCCTGCCCCGCACCGGTTGGCTAGGAGCCCGCCGCTTCCGGCGGCACCGGCGGGCAAACCAGTGAAGGGACCTAGACTGACGGCATGGCAGATACGGTTTCCGCGGAACAGCGCAGCCGCAACATGTCCCGGATCCGTTCCAAGAACACCAAGCCCGAGCTCAAGGTCCGCCGCCTCCTGCACCGTTCCGGTTACCGCTTCCGCCTGCACGGAGCGGCCGCCGGCGGCTCCCTGCCCGGCAAGCCGGATCTGGTGTTCGCTGGCCGGCGCAAGGTCATCTTCGTCAACGGCTGTTTTTGGCACACGCACTCCTGCCCCGCAGGCACCCACGCACCGGCTACCAACCCCGAGTTCTGGGCGGCCAAGCGGGCCCGCACGGTGGAGCGGGACGAGGCAGCGCTCCGGGCGCTGGCGTCCGCCGGCTGGGAGGCGCTGGTGGTGTGGGAATGCGAGCTCCGCGACCCCTCCGCCCTGGAAACAGAGCTGGCCGCTTTCCTCGGACCGCCCGGCCAACCAGCCTCGGTAGACTCAGCAGACACACTGCACCCAACCCAAGGGATATCTGATGACTAAGGACTCACGCTCGCTGCGCGGCGTGCTCTTTGACGTGGACGGCACCCTGGTGGACTCCAACTACCTGCATACCGTGGCGTGGTGGCAGGCGTTCCGCCGCCTGGACTATGACATTCCCATGGCCAACATCCACCGGGCGATCGGCATGGGCGGAGACAAGCTCATTGGCCATCTGCTGGGCGGTGATCCCGAACCCGAGGTCGAGGAAAAGCTCGATTCCAGCCACGGAGCAATCTTCTCCACCTCCTGGCCTGCGCTGCGGGCGTTCGACGGCGCCGCTGACCTGCTGCGTGCCTGCGCGTCCCGGGACCTCGCCGTCGTTCTGGCTTCCTCCGCTTCGGAACCGGAACTGCAGGCTCTCCGCCAGGCGATCGACGCCGACGACGCGATCACCTCTGCCACCAGTTCCTCCGATGCCGAAGAGAGCAAACCCGCTCCGGACATCCTCCAGGCGGCACTGGATTCGGCAGAGCTGGAAGCCGGCGCCACCGTCTTCGTGGGCGACTCGGTATGGGACGTGAAATCTGCCGCTGCCCTGGGGATCCTCACTATCGGCCTGACCTGCGGAGGGACCAGCGAAGCCGAGCTGCGCGACGCCGGAGCCGAACAGGTCTTCGAGTCCCCGCGGGACCTGCTGGAGAACCTGCAGGACAGCCTGCTCGGCCCTGCCCAGAGGGCCTAGGCCCGCATCCAGGCAACGACGAAAGGACACGCTATGACTACAGAACCCACCGGACCGGCCAACGACGCCGAGGATCCCCTGGGCCCGAGCGCCCCGCAGCCGGAGCCCACCGGTTCACCCCGGACGCCGGGCAGCAGCGACGATTCGGCCGGAAACATCCGTGAAGATCAGGGCACCCATGCGGCCGGTACCGTGCCCCCTACCGGCGAGGAAGACATCCCCTCCGCGGGCTGAACGGCTGCAGGTCCCGGGGCTAGGCCAGGCCGGCCCGGCGCAGCGCATCTGCCATGGCGCTGTCCGGGGCCGCCTGGGGCCGGCGCGGCGCGTTGCCCGCTGTGCCGCCCCGGGGCTTTGCACCGCCCTGCGCGTTCCGCCCGCCCTGGCCGCTTGGCTGCGGCCGTTTGCTCTGCGGCCGGGAACCACGGGCGCTGCCCTGCCCGGCGGCGGCACCCGGTGCCGGGGCGTCGTCATCCAGGCGGAGGCTGAGCGAGATCCGCTTCCGTTCCGGATCTGCTTCCATCACCTTGACCTTGACCACCTGGCCCGACTTCACGACGTCGTGCGGGTCGGAAACGAAGGATGAGGACATCGCGGAGATGTGGACCAGCCCGTCCTGGTGGACTCCGATGTCCACGAACGCACCGAAGGCCGCCACATTGGTGACCACGCCGTCGAGCACCATGCCCGGACGCAGGTCCGCGATCTTCTCGATGCCTTCGGAGAAGGTGGCGGTCTTGAACGCCGGCCGCGGGTCACGGCCGGGTTTGCGCAGCTCGGAGAGGATGTCCAGGACGGTGGGCAGGCCGGTGGACTCATCCACGAATTCGGCCGGGTCCAGGCCCGTGAGCTCCGCACCGGAAGGCGTCATGTCGGCCTTGGCCGCAGCCAGGATCCGGCGGGCGATTCCATAGGATTCAGGGTGCACGCTGGACGCGTCCAGCGGCTCGCTGCCCCCGGTGATCCGCAGGAAGCCGGCGCACTGCTCGAAGGCCCTGGCCCCCAGCCGGGGCACCTTCAGGAGGTCCTTTCGGCTGGCGAACGGTCCATTGGCGTTACGGTGGGCCACAATGTTTTCGCTCAGCAGGGGACCGACGCCGGCAACACGGCTCAGCAGCGCCGGAGACGCGGTGTTTACGTCCACGCCCACGGCGTTGACGCAGTCTTCAACGACGGCATCCAGGGACCGGTCCAGCTTCGCTGCCGTGACGTCATGCTGGTACTGGCCCACGCCGATGGACTTGGGATCAATCTTCACCAGTTCGGCCAGCGGATCCTGCAGCCTGCGGGCAATCGAGACCGCACCTCGCAGGGACACGTCCATGCCCGGCAGTTCGGCAGCTGCCAGGGCCGACGCGGAGTAGACCGACGCACCGGCTTCGGAAACCACCAGCTTCTCCAGTTTGGCGTCCGGCAGCAGGCGGATCAGTTCGGTGGCCAGCTTGTCAGTTTCCCGGGAGGCCGTGCCGTTGCCGATGGCCACGAGCTCCACCCGGTGCTTCTTCACCAGGTCCGCGAGGCGCACCAGGGCCTCGTCCCACTTGCGCGCCGGCGCATGCGGATAGACGGTGTCCGTGGCCGTGACCTTGCCGGTCCCGTCCACCACGGCCACTTTGACACCGGTGCGCAGGCCGGGATCCAGGCCAAGGGTGGCCCGGTTCCCGGCGGGCGCGGCCAGCAGCACATCGCGCAGGTTCGCCGCGAACACCCGAACTGCCTCCGCTTCGGCGTCCTGGAACAGGCGGACCCGCAGGTCTACTGAAAGTTTGGCGAGGATGCGGCGCCACGCCAGCTGGACAGTCTGCTGCAGCCACGCGCCGGCAGGTCCCCCGGCAGCGGCAGCACCCAGCCGGAAGGCAACGGAGTTCTCGAAGCGCTGCCGGGCAGCAGCCAGGGCCTCGGCGTCCGCCGGATCAGCCTCGGCCAGTCCCAGTTCCAGGATGCCTTCCTTCTCGGCGCGGAGCAGTGCCAGCACGCGGTGGGACGGCATTCCGGACGGAGACTGGGAGAAGTCGAAGTAGTCGGAGTACTTCTGCCCCTCGGCTTCCTTTCCGGCCCTGACCTGCGAGCGCAGCCGGCCCTGCTTCCAGAGCTTCTCACGCGCTTCGGTCAGCAGGTCGGCGTCCTGCCCGGCACGTTCAACCAGGATGGCGCGGGCACCGGCCAGGGCTTCTGCGGCGTCGGGAACCGCTTCGTTCACGTACCGGCCGGCTTCGGCTTCGGGGTCCAGCGCCGGGTTGGCCAGCAGCGCATCGGCCAGCGGCTCCAGCCCGGCTTCGCGGGCAATCTGGGCCTTGGTACGCCGTTTGGTCTTGTACGGAAGGTAGATGTCCTCCAGCCGGGACTTCGTCTCCGCCGATTCAACGGCCGCACGAAGCTCAGCGGTGAGCTTGCCCTGGGCTTCGATCGCCTCCAGGACGGCGCGGCGGCGTTCGGAAAGTTCACGCAGGTACCGCAGCCGCTCGTCGAGTTCGCGCAGCTGCGTGTCATCCAGGGTTCCGGTTGCTTCCTTGCGGTAGCGGGCAATGAACGGAACGGTGGAACCACTGTCCAGGAGCTCGACGGCGGCACGCACCTGCCAGGGAGCCACCCCCAGTTCGGCGGCGATCTGGGCGTAGATCCGGGCTGCGGCACCGGCACCGGTGGACAGGTCAGCGGACTGGCGGGCGGGCTGCGGGGCGTTGGCGGGACTCACCCGCCCAATTCTTCCCCATGACCGGACCAGGCGGCCAACCCCGAACCCGGACGGCGTGCCTGGCGGCAGGACCCCTTCTGACACATTGGCACATGATCTGCGGAACGGGAGCACCCATGGGGTAGAACATAGGGATGCCGGACGCCCCGAGGGTGGACGGCAGTTCAACGTTTCAATGACGAAAGGTCGAAGATGACTCAGCCTGCACCGCTCGCCCCTCCCGCTGCCCGAGAGCCGGAGGTGAAGAGCGCCGGCCATGTCATTGTCGATTCCCTCATTGCCCACGGCGTCAAGCGCACCTATGTTGTGCCCGGAGAGAGCTTCCTCGATGTCCTGGACGGCCTGCACAACAGTCCCATCGAAACCGTGGTCTGCCGGCACGAGGGCGGTGCCGCCTACATGGCGGAAGCGGACGGCAAGATGAACCAGCTTCCCGGCGTCGCGATGGTGACCCGCGGGCCGGGTGCGGCGAACGCGCACGTGGGGCTGCACACTGCCTGGCAGGATTCCACGCCCATGGTGCTCTTCGTGGGGCTGATTCCCTTCGAGCACCGGGACCGGGAGGCGTTCCAGGAGTTCGACATCAAGGCCTGGTTCAACACCGGAGCCAAGCGCGTCATGGTGCTGGACCATCCGGAGCGCGCGTCCGAGATCGTGGCCGAAGCGTTCTTCGCCGCCATGAGCGGGCGTCCCGGCCCCGTCGTCGTCGGCCTGCCCGAAGACATCATCCGCAAGGAAGTCTCCGCATCCCTCCATCCCCCGATTCCGGTAGCGCCCGGCGGCATGACCGTCACCGACTGGAAGGCGCTGCAGGCCGCCCTCAAGGAAGCGGACAAGCCACTGTTCGTCACCGGCGGCAACGACTGGACGCAGGAGGGAGCCGATACCCTGACCCGCTGGCTGGAAGAGCACCATCTGCCGGCCGCGGCGGAATGGCGCTGCGAAGGAACCATCTCCTTCGACTCCCCGTCCTACGTGGGTCCCATCGGCTACGGGCGGCCCAAGCCCACCTATGACCTGCTGGAAGAAACCGACCTGCTGGTCTTCGTCGGCACTGTTCCCGGAGACGTGATCACGGACGGCTTTGTGGTTCGCCAGGACTGGGAGAAGAAGAACTTCCTCGTCACCATTGATCCTTCGCTGCGCGGGCGCTCCGGCCCCGTGTCCTACCAGATTGTGGCCAAGCCGGACGTGTTTGTGCGGGACCTGGTGATGATGGACCTTCCGGTGAAGGAAGAGTGGAAGGCGTGGACGTCCCGGATGCGCGGTGAGCAGGAGAAGTTCGCGGCGCTTCCGCCCGCGGAACCGGCAACCGGCCAGGCCCGCATGGACACCCTGATGGCGAACCTTGTGCCAACGCTGCCCGAGGACGCCATGATCACCCTTGGCGCCGGCGAGCACACCAACTGGGCACACCGCTACTTCCCCACCCGCCGCTACGCCTCAATGCTCAGCGCCCGCAACGGGTCAATGGGCTACTCGGTGCCCTCCGCCATCGCCGCGTCCCTGGCACATCCGGGACGGCGGGTGGTCACGATCGCCGGCGACGGCGAGTTCATGATGAATGGCCAGGAGCTTGCCACGGCGGCACAGTACGGCGCCACCCCGCTTGTGGTGGTGATGGACAACCAGGAATACGGCACCATCCGCACCCACCAGGAGCGGCATTACCCGGAGCGGATCTCCGGCACCCAGCTGAAGAACCCGGACTTCGCGCTGATGGCGCAGGCGTTCGGCGGGTTCGGCGTGCGGGTGGAGAACGACGCCGATGTCCCCGCCGCAGTTGAGGCGGCACTGAAAGCCATCGACGAAGAGGGCAAGTTCGCGCTGATCCACCTGATCGTGGAGCAGCGGGTCAAGGCCTACTAGGCCGGGTGTTCCCCCGGGCCCCGCTGGGCCCGGGGGACCGACGCCGGCTAGCTGCTGCTGTCCCGCAGCGCGCTTGCAACCCTTTCGGTCTCAGCCTCAAACCGGGTGAGCAGGCGAACCAGCTCCGCCCGGTCCCGTGGACTCCAACCCTGGAGAAGCAGGTCAACCAGGGTATTCCCGGAACGCCGCAGCGCTTGTCCTGCCTGAGCGCCGGCCTCTGTGAGGTCTATCAGCGAGGCCCGCGAATCAACCGGATCCGGCATCCTCCGGACTAGGCCGGCTTCTTCCAGGCGAGCCGTGATCTTGGAAATGTTGGAGGCACCGGTGACCATGCGTTCGCTCAGCGCCGACGGCCGCTGAGCGCCTGAATTGTTGAGGATCGACAGCAGCGTCAGCGCGGCAGAGTCCAGCACCACGCCCTCGCGGGCTGCCACGGCCGTGGTGAAGCCGGGAGCCGTCCACTGTGCCAGCAGTCGATTCAGGAGTTCAATCAGTACTGCATTCTGCTCGGTTGCCATAGCTACGCTTCGGTGCCTCCGTCTACCGGCAGCACAACACCGGTGATGAAGGATGCCTGGTCTGAGAGCAGGAATGCCACGGCGTCGGCGATGTCTTCCGGCTGTCCCAGCCGCTTCATGGGGATCTCTGCAGCGTAGCCGGCCTTGGCATCCTCCGGCAGCGATGTCAGGGCAGCGGTTTCAATGGCGCCCGGCGCCACGGCGTTGACCCGGATACCCAACTCAGCACATTCCTTGGCGACGCTGCGAGTCAGGGAGACCACCCCGTGCTTGGCTGCACCGTACGGGGTCAGGTTTGGCGTGGCACTGATCCCTGCCAGCGAGGCAATGTTGACGATTGCTCCGCGACCCTGGCCGGTGAAGTGCGCCATCTGGCCCTGGAGTGCGAGGAAGGTCCCCCGAAGAGTCACATTGATGGTCCGGTCCCAATCCGCGGCGCTGATCTCCTGTACCGGTTTTGGCATGGCGCCCACCCCGGCGTTGTTCACGGCCAGGTCCAACCGGCCAAAGGTTTCCAGGGCAAAGGGGACGAGCGTACCCACTTCGTCCGGGCTGGACACGTCTGCGTGAACATAGGCCGCAGCGCCGCCCGCGGCTTCGATGAGCGCTACAGTTTCAGCGCCGGCCTCGTCATTGACGTCGGATACGACGACGGCGGCTCCTTCAGCGGCCAGCCGCAGGGCGATGGCCCGGCCAATGCCGGCTCCTGCCGCGGTGACGAGTGCTGCCTGGTTCTCGAAAAGCATGCCCACTTCTTTCTGGGGGTCCAAATTTACTGTCGTCCGGACAGCATATACCCGGGTGCACTGCTTCGGGCGACCGCCCTTCCCACGTTCTGTGACACGAGTTCACTCGTGGGGTCCCAACAGCCCACACCGGCATCACGCGATGGGAACGCCGGTGCGCCAAGCACGTCACATCTGGGTTCGGGCCCGCGGCGGCAGTGACCACCTGTCCGCGCCGCGTCCTCAAGTCCATGCCTCTCCCCCACCGTCTCCAGCTACTCGTCTTCGCTGCTCAGCACCCGTCGGCGGGTGCTGAGCAGCTGCACTTCAGGACGGTAGGCAACCAGCCGCTCTGCGTTGTCCAGCACCTCCACCACGTGCGCGCGGTCAGCTGAGACAATCCCGATACCAATCTCCGCCCTGCGGTGCAGATCCAGCTGGCCTGTCTCGGCAGCGGAGACGGCAAACCTGCGTGCCAGTTCCGCCACGAGCGGCCGCACCACGGAGCGCTTCTGCTTGAGGGAATGTACGTCATCCAGCAGCAGGTCGAACTCAAGGGTTCCCGTCCACATGGCATTCATCCTTGCCGTGGATGGGGATCTGTCAATGGCCGGTTGCGCCCGGAGGGTTCAACCGGGCCCTGCTGCGGTGCTACGTTCGGACACATGACGCCGCCCCAGACAGCGCGTTCCATCCCAGCTCCCGCCTCCGTCGCTCCGGGCCGGCCGCATGCATAACCACGGTGATTTCCCGGCAGAGTCCCTCTTCCTCATTCCGGCAGTCGCTGCGGTTGCCGCTTACTGGGCCGGAGCACGATCCCCGAGAGCCGGCACCTGGCCATACCGGCGGCTCGTGTCCTTCCTGGCCGGGGTTCTTACCGTCCTGCTGACAGTGCTGGAGCCGCTGGCGGGTTGGGCACACACCGATTTTGGAGCGCTGGCAATTTCGCATGTCCTGGCCGGGATGGCCGGCCCCTTGCTGCTGGTCCTCTCCCACCCCGTGGAGCTGGCGCTGAGGACACTCGACACCGTCCCGGCAGCGCGGCTGCGCCGAAGCGTCCGTTCTCCAGCCGCCCGTTTCCTGACCCACCCGGGAACCACCACGGTGCTCGTAGCGGCCGGCATGTGGGCCATGTTCCACACCCCGGTGTTGACTGCCATGCAGCAGTCCATGCCGGTGCACTGGCTGGTCACCGCGTACCTCACGGCCACCGGATGCCTGTTCACCGCTGCCGTCCTCAACTGCGGTCCGTCGCCGCACGGACTCCGCCTGCGGGCGGGGGCGCTCGCGGCCACCGCAGCCCTGCACGCGGGTTCGGCAGTCTGGCTGCTGGCCTTCCCGCCCGCGGGCACCGGCAGCACTCCTGCCGGTGCGCTGGTTCTGCTGGTGTCCGGACTGGCGGTGCAGACCGTCCTGGCACTGCTCCTGCTGGGGCAGCAGCGGGGCACTGCCCGGCTGCTGCCCCAGGTGCGCGGTGCCTGAGTTCCCTGCCTAGAGAACCTGCGGGAATCCCAGGTCGATTTCCGACGTCGCCGGGTCCGGCCAGCGGGTGGTAACCACCTTGCCGCGGGTGTAGAAACGGATCGAATCCGGGCCGTACATGTGCGTATCGCCGAAGAGCGAATCCTTCCAGCCGCCAAAGGAGAAGGATCCCACCGGCACCGGAATGGGCACGTTGACGCCCACCATGCCGGCCTCGACGTCGAACTCGAATGCCCGGGCGGCCCCGCCGTCGCGCGTGAAGATCGCCGTGCCGTTGCCGTACTGGTTTTCGTTGACCAGCCGCACCGCATCCGCGTAGGTCTCCACGCGGACCACGGAGAGGACGGGGCCGAAGATCTCATCGTCGTAGGCCTTCATGCCCGGCTTCACGTGGTCCAGCAGGCTGACACCCAGGAAGAACCCGTCGCCGTCGAAAGCCGTGTCCCGGCCGTCCACCACCACGGTGGCGCCCTCATCCGCGGCACCGGCCACATAGGAAGCCACCTTGTCCCGGTGCTCGGCAGTAATCAGCGGACCCATCTGGGAGGAGGGATCAGTGCCCGGGCCAATCTTGAGGTCCACCATCCGCGAGCGCACGGCTTCCACCAGATCATCGGCAATGTTTCCCACGGCCACCAGCACGCTGACGGCCATGCAGCGCTCCCCCGCGGACCCGTAGGCTGCGGAAACCGCCGCGTCGGCCGCCATGTCCAGGTCTGCGTCCGGCAGCACCACCATGTGGTTCTTGGCCCCGCCCAGGGCCTGGACCCGTTTGCCGTGTTCGGCGGCCCGGCGGTAGATGGTGCGGGCAATCGGCGTTGATCCCACAAAACTGACGGCCTTCACAACCGGATGCTCCAGCAGCACATCAACCGCTTCCTTATCCCCGTGCACCACGTTCAGCACACCGTCCGGAAGCCCGGCTTCGGCGAACAGCTCAGCGATGAACACGGCTGCGGACGGATCCTTTTCGCTCGGCTTCAGCAGCACGGTATTGCCGCACGCCAAGGCGCTGCCGATCATCCACAGCGGCACCATGGCCGGAAAGTTGAACGGGGTAATGCACGCCACCACGCCTACCGGCTGGCGGATTGAATGGACGTCGACGCCGGTGGCCACCTGCTCCGACCGCTCGCCCTTCAGGCCCAGGGCGAGCGCGGACGCGAATTCAATGTTCTCCAGCCCCCGGGTGATCTCACCCTCGGCGTCGGAAAGCACCTTGCCGTGCTCGCTCGTGAGGATCGCGGCGAGTTCTGCCTTACGTTCGGTCAGCAGCTCACGGACCTTGAAGAAGATCGCCGTGCGCCGCGCCAGGGACGTGGCCCGCCACGCCGGAAGGGCTTCCTGGGCGGCCTGGATTGCCTCTTCCACGCGGGCGGCGGACGCCAGCGCCACTTCTTTTTCCTGGGCGCCGGTGGCCGGGTTGAAGACCGGGCCGTACCGCTCGGCCTCGGAGACCTGCCTGCCGTTGATGATGTGGGGAATGCGCTGCATGAAGAGCTCTCTTCGGTAGGGCGCCGCTACGGCGCAGGGACCTGGTCGGGGGTGGCAGCGAGCGAGCCGTCCACCAGTTTCACGATCATGGAGCAGTCCTTCCCGGACTGCCCGGCGTCGATCAGCCGCGCGAACAGCTGCTGGACGTGTTCGCCGATTTCAAGCGGCGTGCCTGTATCCCTCGCGGCCGCGATGGCCAGGTTGATGTCCTTATTCGCCAGCTCGGTGGTGAAAGTAGGTTCGAAGTTATTGTTCGACGCCGCCGTGGAGACGACCCCGGGCACCGGATACCAGGTGCGCAGCGCCCAGCTGTCCCCGGAGGAAACGGAGGCGATGTCCCAGAAAACCTGCTTGTCCAGTCCCAGCCTCTCGGCCAGCACGGCGCCCTCAGCGGTCGCTGCCAGGTTGATGAAGAGCATGAGGTTGTTGCAGATCTTCGCGGCCTGGCCGGTGGCGGCCCCTCCGGTGGGAATCACGTTCCCGGCCATCGGCTCTATGAAGCCGGAGGCATCGGCCACCGCGTCCGGGGCGCCGCCCACCATGAAGGTGAGCGTTCCGGCCTGCGCTCCGCTCATTCCGCCGGAGACCGGGGCGTCTACGAAGCGGAAGCCGGCGGCAGCAGCGGCGTCGTGCAGTGCCTGAGCCGATTCGACGTCGATCGTGGAGGAATCGACCAGCAGCGTCTCCGTGGACGCATGGGCCAGGACTCCGTCCGGCCCCAGGTAGACCGCCCGGGAATGCTCGCCCTTGGGGAGCATCGTGAACACCACGTCTGCTCCGGCAACCGCTTCCGCGATGCTGCCCACCGCCTGGACTCCTGCTGCCTCGGCAGCAGCCACGGCCCGCGGGCTGAGGTCGAATCCGCGCACGGTGTGACCGGCCTTCACCAGGTTCCCTGCCATGGGTGCCCCCATGTTTCCCAGTCCGATCCATCCAACTTCCGCCATCGCTAAGCTCCTTTGCCTAGTTGTGCTGCCTGAGTTGTGCTGAGCCTGCGCCGCCCGGTTGGTGCTGCGCAGCTGCCGCGCGTCCGCCGCGGAACCAGCGTGGCACCTGCGCTAGAGTGCGTTCAAGACCAGAATCCACAGACCCCCTGTGCACCCGTGCACACCGTGGAGAGGAGGAACGGCCCTGGATACCACCAGCCGGCTGCCAAGCCCGGATGACCTGCTGATCCTGCTCACCGTGGCGCGGCTGGGACGTTTCACCGCCGTCGCCGAGACCCTGGGGACCACCCACACCACCATTTCGCGGCGGATCATTGCGCTGGAGAAACAACTCGGCGGCCGGACGCTGTCCCGGACACCGCGCGGCTGGGAACTGACGGCGCTGGGGGCGCAGGCGGTCCGGGCCGCCGAATCCATTGAAGAGAGCCTTGGCGCGCTGCGCTGTGCATTGGCGGACAATGCCGATCCCCTCGCCGGCGTGGTGCGGATCAGCACCGTGGACGGTTTCGGTTCCGAATTCGTCACCCCTGCCTTGGTGAAGCTGCAGGCCTCGCACCCGAACATCAGCGTTGAAATGTTCTCCGCCACCCGCAAGGTCAGCCAGAACCGTTCCGGCGTGGACCTGGAGGTGGTGGTGGGGCATACGGACGTCCGCACCGCCCATGCGATCCTGCTGGGCCATTACGTGCTGCGGCTCTACGCAGCCGAAGGGTATCTGCGCCGCCACGGCACCCCGCAGGTTCCGGCTGACCTGGCCAGGCACTGCTTTGTCTCCTACGTGGAGTCCGCACTGCTGGTCGAGGAACTGGGACACCGGTCCACCGGGCTGCCGGATCCGAGGTCCAGTTTCCAGGCCACCAGCATTTTCGCGCAGGTGGAGGCGGTGCGCCGGGAGGCCGGGGTTGGCCTGCTGCCCAACTTCATGGTCGCCGGACGGGACGGCTTCGTGCCGGTACTGGCGGACTCCTTCGAACGGCGACTGACGATTTGGGCGGTGGCCCGCCCGGAAGCCCTGCGCTCGGCGCGGGTCCAGGCGGTCATCGAGGCCATCCACGCAGAAGCCGCTGCCCGCCAGGAGCACCTGGACTTCTGACCGGCAGCGGCGTTCGGCAACGGGTGGTGCCTAGTCCGCGGCAGCGGCGGTCCGCTTCTCCTCGGCTGCCTTGGACGCGGCCAGCAGGTCCGCGGTGCCCTGTGCGTCGGCGGCATCCACGTCGTGCAGGGAAATGCCGTTGGTTTCCCGCAGCAGCAGCACCGAGATAGCCGTGATGACGCAGGCACCCAGCAGGTACAGCGCCACCGGAGTGGATGAATCGAACTCCGCCAGCAGCGACGTAGCGATAATTGGAGCCAGCGAACCGGCCACGATCGACGTCACTTGGTAGCCCAGGGAGACACCGGAGTACCGCATCCGGGTGGGGAACATTTCCGCCATGATGGACGGCTGGCCGGCGTACATCAAGGCATGGAACAGCAGGCCAATGGTCACCGCAGCCAGGATCATCAGGTCATTGGCCGTGTCCATCATGGGGAAGGCAAAGAAGCCCCAGGTGGCCCCCAGCACGGCGCCTGCCATGTACACGGGCCGGCGGCCCAGTGAGTCGGACAGCTTTCCGGCGAGGGGAACCGCGCAGAAGTGGATAAAGTGCGCAACGAGCAGCAGCAGCAGGATCCGTGAGGTATCGGTGTCCACCACGATCCGCAGGTAGGTGATGGAGAACGTGACCACCAGGTAGTACAGGATGTTCTCCGCGAAGCGCAGGCCCATGGCGGTGAATACGCCGCGCGGGTACCGGCGGAACACCTCCATCACGCCGTAGCCCTTGGCCTCCTGCTCCACTTCCTTCTGTGCTTCCAGGAAGATGGGGGCATCCGAGACCTTGGTGCGGATGTAGTAGCCCACCAGCACGATCACCGCGGAGAGCCAGAACGCCACCCGCCAGCCCCAGCCCAGGAACGCGGCTTCGCTGAGGGTCGCTGAGAGGACGAACAGGACGCCGGTCGCCAGGAGGTTGCCCATCGGAACAGCGGACTGCGGCCAGCTGGACCAGAAGCCGCGGGATTTGTTCGGGCTGTGCTCGGCAACGAGCAGCACGGCACCTCCCCATTCCCCGCCGACGGCGAAGCCCTGGATAAAGCGCAGCGCCACCAGCATTGCCGGAGCCCAGTAGCCGATCGAATCGAACCCTGGCAGGCAGCCCATCAGGAAGGTGGATACACCCACCAGGATGATGCTCAGCTGCAGCAGCTTCTTGCGGCCGAACTTGTCCCCGAAATGTCCAAAGACGATTCCGCCCACGGGCCGCGCCACGAACCCGACGGCGTAGGTCACGAATGCGGCAATGATGCCGTCCAGCTCGGTGTTGGCGTTGGGAAAGAACAGACGGCTGAAAACGAGGGTCGACGCCGCGGCGTAGAGGAAGAATTCGTACCACTCCACGACCGTTCCGGCCATGGACGCCACAACAACCTTGCGCAGGCCTTCCGGCACCGGTGCCTTCTGCCGCCTGCCCTGCCTGGGAATATCAGTGCTCATCCACTCTCTCCTTTGGTGTCTTCGTTGACACTGCAGCACCGCGCAGGGCGCGGGACGCCCCCGTGCGGAGTAACCAAGAGTATGGTGCGCTGCGGGCCGCCCGCTCAACCGCCAAAACCGCATGGCGTATCTGCACAAATGCACAGCCCCTTCAGGTACGGCGGACCCGGTGCGCCCGGTTCGCCGCGCCGCGCCATTGTGCCCCGAAGGTAGTTCACCTAACAATGGAGGATGACAGTTACGCTCAGATCACTGGAAACTGCTGTCCCTTCTACCGTCCTGGTGCAGGACCAGGTCCGCGACGTCTTCGCCGCCCAGCCCGGGCTCACCCGCCTGGGTACCCGACTTGTGAACACCTGCTTCAACGGCGCGGACATCGACACCCGCCGCACCGCCCTCGAGGAGCTGACCCTGGCTTCCACGGTGGAAAACCCCCAGTTCTTCGATCCGCAGACCGGGCTGCTGCTGATGCCCTCCACCAAGACCCGCAACGACATTTTCGCCGCCGAGGCCACCAAGCTGTTCATCGAAGCCGGCCGGAAGGCCGTGGACAACTGCCCCGGAATCGGTCCGGAAGACATCACCCACGTCATCACCGTCTCCTGCACCGGGTTCTTCAACCCCGGCCCGGACTACAAACTGGTGCGTGCCCTGGGCCTGAACCCGTCGGTGCAGCGCTATCACCTGGGCTTCATGGGCTGCTATGCCGCGTTCCCGGCGATGCGGGCCGCCAAATCCTTCTGCGACGCAGACCCCGACGCCGTTGTGCTGGTGGTCAGCGCCGAGCTCTGCTCCCTGCATGTCCGGTCCTCCAATGACCCGGACATCATCATGGGTTCCTCGCTCTTTGCGGACGGCGCCGCGGCTGCCGTCATCACTGCGCGGGACCTTCCCGGGGACAGCCCCGCGATTGTGCTTGACCACTTCGAGACAACCCTCACCCCGGTGGGTGAGGAATCCATGGCCTGGAACATTGGCGACCACGGTTTTGAAATGGTGCTCGGCACCTACGTACCGCACATCATTGACGACCACATTGTCGGCGCCCTCGAACCGCTGCTGGCCAAGGACCCGTCCCTCGCTCCGCTCGCATACAACGAGATTGGGCACTGGGCCATCCACCCCGGCGGCCGCAGCATCCTGGACAAGGTGGAAGCGAAGCTGGAGCTTTCGGAGGAACAGCTGGTTCCGGCCCGGGAAACCCTGCGCAACTTCGGCAACATGAGTTCGGCCACCGTGATGTTCGTGCTGAAGCACATCCTGGACCAGCCCTTTACGGGCGGCAACGAGCGGATCTGCTCCATGGCGTTCGGGCCCGGGCTGACCGTTGAGACCGGGCTGTTCACCCGGGTTCCCGGAAGCGGTGCGGCGGCAGCGGCGGACGCGCTCGCGGCGGAGCCGGTTCCTGCCGCCGTCGGCTAGCGCGGTGGGCCTGCTGAATACGGAAGCTCCCCCGTTCCTGCCGCCGGACCTCAGCCGGCGCGCGGTGCACGCGGTGGAAGAAATGGACCGCCCGGATTGTGATCCCGTTCGCCTGGAACGGACCTACGCGCAGTTCCCGCTGATCAATGCGGTGGTTTCCGGGTGGCGGCGGAATTACCTCCGGTACGTCCGGCCCGTGCTCGCAGCGCAGGGCGGAGGGACGGTACTGGATATCGGAGCCGGCGGCGGAGACCTGGCCCGCGCTCTGGCCCGCTGGGCCCGGCGCGACGGCCTGGCTGTGCAGGTCACCGGCATCGATCCCGACCCGCGGGCCCATGCCTATGCCGCCGGCCGCCCGGCTCCCGACGGCTGCAGTTTCCGCGCGGCGCTGAGCTCGGATCTGGTGGCCGAGGGAGCGGTGTTCGACGTCGTTGTTTCCAACCATGTGCTGCACCATCTGGACGACGCCGCGTTCCAGGGCATCTGCGCCGACTCGGAGAAGCTGGCCGGATTCCTTGCCCTGCACAGCGACATTGAGCGGAGCCCCTGGGCGTACGGCCTGTTTTCCGCCGGGACACTGCCGTTCTTCCACGGCTCCTTCATCCGCCGGGACGGACTGACCTCAATCCGGCGCAGCTACACGGCCGAAGAGTTCCGGGCTGCGGCCCCGGCCGGGTGGGAGGCCCTGCAGGCGCGCCCGTGGCAGAACCTGCTGCTGTACCGGGCAACCGGCGGCACCGGGGGCAGGCAGTGAACCGCCCGGAAGTCGACGTCGTGATTGTGGGCGGAGGCCCGGTGGGACTGTTCCTGGCCATCCTGGCCCTGCAGGACGGCCTGCGGGTACGGATCTATGAGGCACGGACCACCCGAAGCTCCCACTCCCGGGCGATCGGCATCCACCCGCCGGGGATGGCTGCGCTGGAAGCTACCGGCGTCAGTGCGCAGCTCGCGGCCGAGGGCGTGCAGATCCGCACCGGATCGGCGCGCATGCGGGACACCGAGCTGGTCTCCCTCAGCTTCGCGAAGACCTCCACTGCCTACCCGTATGTACTGGCGCTTCCGCAGGAACGAACCGAGTCCGTGCTGCAGGCGCGCCTGGAGGAACTCGATCCGCAGGCGCTCCGGCGCGGGCACCGGGTCACGGCCCTGCATGACGATGGCTCCGGCGTGTCCGTTGCCGGCACGAACGCTGCCGGCGGTTTCACCGTGCAGGCCTCCTGGGTAGTGGCGGCCGACGGCGCCCGGTCTTCCGTGCGCGGATTGCTGGGGATCCGGGCCTCCGGGAAACTCCTGCGTGATTCATACCTGATGGGCGACTTCCCCGACAACACGGGAGACGGACCCGTGGGAGTGCTGTATCTGGAGCCGGAGGGCATCGTGGAGTCCTTCCCGCTGCCCGGCGGCAAGCGCCGCTGGGTGGCCCATACCCGGACGCTGCAGTCCGACGCCGATGCCAAGGACCTGGCGCGGCTTGTCGCGGAGCGCACCGGCCGGGCCCCGGACGCTGCAGCCAGCACCATGTTCAGTGCCTTCCCGGTCCGCACCACCGCCCTGAAGCGGCTCGTCCACGGGCGCACCGTGCTGATTGGCGACGCGGCCCATGAAGTCAGTCCGATCGGCGGACAGGGAATGACGCTGGGCTGGGTGGACGCCGCGGAGCTGGCACCGCTGCTGACCGCCGCAGTGCGGGGCGCTGATGTTGGGCTCGCGGCCTTCGACCGCCGGCGCCGCCGTGCCGCCGCTGTTGCCTCGGCCCAGGCGCGGCTCAACATGGCGCTGGGACGTCCGCTGCCGGCGCCGCTCATGCGGGCACGGAACAGGGTGCTCGCCGGACTGTTCCGCTCCCGTACGCTCAGCGACGCCGTGGCCCGCCGGTTCACCATGCAGTAGCCCGCCGGTTCCCGGCGCCGCAGTGCCCTAGTGCCCGCTGCGGTCCAGGGTTACCGTGCGCAGGTCCAGGCGGCGCAGCACCCGGTCCACGGCTTCCGGGTCCATGCCGGACTGCCGGCGTGCGGCCAGGACTTCCTGCCGCGCCGCAGCCAGGGCCTCCCGCTGCACCGCGTCCATCACTTCCAGCGTGGCCTTCATCTGCAGCATCTTCTGCGGGTCCGCTTCCGAGTCCCGTTCAAGGATCGAGTGCAGGGAAGACATCCGCCGGGCCAGTGCCGCCCGGCGTTCCGCCGGCAGCTTGTCCGCGGCCCGGGACCGCTTCATGGTTTCCAGGGCTACGCGCTCGGCACGCCGGGCCAGTTCGCGTTCCTGCTTGGCGACGGCGCCGTGGTCGCTGGGCAGTTTGAGCCGGCGCATCAGCCACGGCAGGGTCAGCCCGGGCAGCACCAGGGTGACCAGCAGCACTGCTCCTGCACACACGATCATGAAGTTCCGGCCGGGGAGCGGTTCTCCGGCCAGTGTGGTGGCGGGCATGGCGAGGGCCAGGGCCAGGGTGGCGAGGCCGCGCATGCCGCACCAGGTCAGGACGAGGACTTCCTTCAGGGAGCCGGGCACGCGGTTGAGCCGCGCCGTGCCGCCGAACCGGTACAGCCCGTACATCCAGGCAAAGCGCACCAGGACCACTGCCGCACAGACCGCGGCGACGCCGGGAATGAACGCGAAGATCTCCCGGCCTTCGTCTTCAATGACATACCGCATTTCGATTCCCACCAGGCCAAAGGCGACGCCGGTGGTCAGGAGCTCCACGACTTCCCAGAACGCGGTGCGGGTCAGGCGTTCCTCGGAGTCCTGCGGCCGTGCCCGGCGCCCAAGCTCCAGGGCCGTCACCACGACGGCGATAACACCGGAGAAGTGCACCTCTTCCGCGAGGATGTACACCGCGTAGGGCGCCACGAGGGTGACCGCAGAGCGGGCCACCAGGTTGGGGACGAAGCGGTTTAGCGCACCCACCAGCCAGCCCATGGCCAGGCCCAGCACCACTGCACCGGCGGCGCCGATCAGGAAACTCGGCACGATCGACCAGCCCACCTCCCCGCCGCTGATGGAAGCCGTCACGGCAGCTTGGAAGATCACAATGGCAATCGCGTCGTTGAACAGTCCTTCGGTCTGCAGGACGGTGATGAGCCGGCGCGGCATGCTGACCTTGCCGGCCACCGCTTCCACCGCCACGGGATCCGGCGGAGCCACAATGGCACCCAGCGCGATGGCTGCAGGCAGCCCCAGTGCGGGAACCATTGCCCACGCCACACCGGCCGCGACTCCAACGGTTACGGCAACCAGCGCCACCGCGAGCAGCACCAGGGAGCGCCACCGGAGGCGGAAAACAGACCACGAGCTGCGCTGGGCAGCGGCGTAAAGCAGCGGCGGCAGGAAGAGCGGCAGGATCAGTTCGGGATCAATGTGGATCTCCGGGATCATCGGCAGGAAGGCGAACAGCGCCGAGAACACCAGCATGAGCACCGGATAGGGCAGCCGGACCCGTTCGCCTATGCCCACCACCAGCACCGTGCCGAACAGCAGGCCTATGAGCAGGATCAGGAAATCCATCAGCAGCGCCCCGTTCCCGCGGCGCCGGTGCGTTCACTTGCTTTGACCACCGTCAACCTCCTCTAGTTGCCTAAGGTAACTTTACCGCCGGCAACTTGAAGGTTCCTGCGGCTAGCTGCCCAGGTGTGTGGGAGCGAAAAGCCTCAGCAGTGTTTGGACCACCACGACGTTCGGTCCTTCCTGGGCGAAGGATTCCTCCAGTGCCTGCCGGACGCCGGCAGGATCAGTGCACCGTGCCGGAACTCCGAAGGATTCTGCGAGCTTCACGAAGTCCGGCCCGGCCAGCTCGGTGGCCGTTGCCTTGCCAAAGGCGTCCACCATGTACTCCCGCAGGACGCCGTAGCCACCATCGTCCACGATCAGCCAGGTGACGGGAAGATCATGCTGCCGGGCGGTGGCCAGTTCGGCGATGGAGTACATCGCGGATCCGTCACCGGAGACCGCCAGCACACGCTCCCGGGTTCCCACGGCTGCCCCGAGGGCACCGGGGTAGCCGTAGCCCAGCCCGCCGGCTCCCTGCGCGGAGTGGAACTGGCCGGACCTGGCATCCCAGCAGCTCCACGCCCAGTAGGCGGCAATGGTCATGTCCCAGTACGTCTTCATCGCGTCCGGAACCGCAGCCCGGATGTCCGCCATGAACTTCCGCTCAAGGTTGAGGTCCTGGGCGTCCAGCCGGGCGCTCACCTTGGCGAGTGTGTCTGCGGTGACCTCTTCCGCCGTCCTGCCGTGCCAGTCCGGAGCCGTGGCCGGGGCCTGCAGTGCGGCGTCGAGCGCGGCCATGGCCTGCCCGGCGTCGGCACGGATGCCCAGCGCGGGACCATTGGATTCAAGGACCCGCGGCTCGGCGTCGATCTGGATGATGCGGCCGCGCGGAGCGAAGGTGAAGTAGTTGGACGTGACTTCACCCAGTGAGGAACCGATGACCAGCAGGACGTCCGCGTCCTCCAGGAGGTCCGTCGTGTGGCGGTCTTCCACCCATGACTGCAGGGACAGCGGATGGTTCCAGGGGAAGGCGCCGTTGCCGCCGGGTGTGCAGACCACCGGGGCATGGAGCTTCTCCGCCACCGAAAGCAGCGACTTTTCGGCCCGGCCCCGGCGGGTGCCGCCGCCGGCGATGACAGCAGGCCGTTTCGCCGCGGACAGCCACTTCACGGCTTCGGTGACGAGTTCGCTGCGCGGCGGGTTGTCGAACGGCTCCGCCAGGGCGTCTTCGACGGCGGGAACCATCACGGGGGCCAGCAGTACGTTCTGCGGGACTTCCACCCAGACCGGCCCCATGGGTGCGGAGATGGCTTCGGTCCAGGCGTCCTGGATGGCCGAGGGAATGCCGGAGGCATGCTGGATCAGCCGCTGGCTCTTCGTGACGTTCGCTGCAGACGCCTTTTGGTCATCGAGCTGGTGCAGCATGCCGCGCCGGCGGGCTCCGAGGCCCTCGATGGGAATCTGGCTGGCAACAACCACCATGGGCACGCCCGTGGCGTAGGCCTCCTGCAGTCCGGCCAGGGAGGTGAGGGCACCGGGACCGGTGGAGAGGAACAGGACGCCCACCTGGCCGGTGGCACGGCTGAACCCGTCGGCGGCGAAGGCAGCATTGTTCTCGACCCGGGAGGAGACGAACTCCAGCGTGGAGCGGGAGAGCGCGTCGAACAGGCCCAGGGCGTGCTGGCCCGGGATGCCGAAGACCGTGGTTGCTCCGAGCGCTTCCAGGGTTTCGACCACCAGGTCCCCGCCGTTGCGCACTGCGGTTCCGGGATGGGTGCTCATGACTCGAGTCCCATGAGCGTGATGAGGTCATAGGCAACGTGTGAGGCGGCCACGGCGGTGATGTCCGCATGGTCATAGGCCGGAGCCACTTCCACGACGTCGGCCCCAATGAGGTTCATCCCCCGCATGCCGCGCAGGATCTCCAGCAGCTCCCGGCTGGTGATGCCGCCCGCCTCGGGGGTGCCGGTGCCCGGGGCGTGGGCCGGGTCCAGGACGTCAATGTCCACCGAGATGTAGAGCGGCCGGTTCCCAATCCGGTCACGCAGCTTCGCGACGACTTCGTCAACGCCCTGCCGGAACACATCGGAGCTGGTGACGATGCCGAACCCGAAGCGGTGGTCTTCGTCAAGATCTTTCTTGCCGTACAGCGGTCCGCGGGTGCCCACGTGGGAGATCGCCTCGGTGTCCAGGATCCCTTCCTCCACCGCCCGGCGGAACGGCGTGCCGTGGGTGTACTCAGCACCGAAGTAGGTATCCCAGGTGTCAAGGTGGGCGTCGAAGTGCAGCATGGCTACCGGCTGGCCGGCACGCTCTGCCGCTGCACGCAGCAGCGGAAGGGCGATCGTGTGGTCCCCGCCCAGGGTCAGCAGCCGGGTCCCGCCCTCGGTCAGGTCCAGGGCCCCGGCCTGGATGGTTTCGATGGCCTCGTTGATGTTGAACGGGTTGACCGCCAGGTCACCGGCATCAGCAACCTGCAGGTTCGCGAACGGGGAGGTGTCCTGCGCCGGGTTGTAGGGACGCAGCAGGCGGGACGCCTCACGGATGTGGTTGCCGCCAAAGCGGGCGCCGGGGCGGTAGGAGACACCGGTGTCGAACGGGACACCCACAACGGCGACGTCGGCGTGTCCAACTTCGTCCAGGCGCGGAAGACGCGCGTACGTCCCGGCGCCCGCATAACGCGGAACCTGGGCTGCGTCGATGGGGCCTACCTTGCCGTTGGAGTTGATGCGCGGCTGGTTCTGGGACATGTCCACTGTTGTGTTTCTCCGGTTTCGCTAAGGGTCTGGCGCCTGGATTCCGAGCCTACCCGGCAGGGCGGCAAAAGTTATCAAATAGGCATCAAATGTTTATCGGAAGGCTAAAGTGGAACAGCCGTCGGCGTCAAGACTAGGCTGTGACTATGGCGGACCGGGTTTCCTATGCGAACAATGATGGAATGAACTACGACGTCGATGTCCTGATCGTGGGTGCCGGACCCACCGGGCTGGCCCTCGCGGCCCAGCTCGCCGGTTATGGAACGAGCTTCAGGATCATCGACCGCAGGCAGGGTCCCTCGACCCAGTCCCGGGCGCTGGCCGTGCAGCCGCGCACCCTGGAGGCGCTGCGGCCCTTCGGGATCAGCGCGGAGATGGCGCGGGGCGGAACCCCGGCACACCAGCTGCACCTCCACCTGCCGGACGAAACGGTCCAGATTGGCCTCTTCGACATCGGAATCGAAGACTCGGCCCACCAGCAGCTGCTCTTCCTGCCCCAGTCTGAAACCGAACGGATCCTCCTGAACTACCTCGGTGCCCGCGGAATCCGCGTTGAGCGCGGAGCCGAGCTCCTGGGACTCGAACGCCTAGACCCGGAGGACCCCTTCGCCGGCATGGAAGCCCGCGTCCAGCGGCAGGACCGCGGCATTGACCGGATCCGTGCGCGTTACGTGGTGGGTGCCGACGGCGCCGAAAGCACCGTGCGCCGCCGCGCCGGCATGGACTTCCGCGGTTCCGGCTACGCAGACACATTTGTCCTGGCAGATCTCGAGGTCGACGGCGTGGCTCCCGGCGCAGTGCACGCCTATCCCACCGATGACGGTTTCATGGTGCTCTTCCCGCTGGGCAACCCGGCGACCTGGCGGATGATCAGCCTCAAGGAACGCGGGGACAAGAGCGCCGTCACCCTTGAGTACCTCCAGGGCATCGCGGACAAGTTCTCCGGCGGCGGGCTCACCCTGCATGACCCGAAGTGGATCAGCTCCTTCCGGCTTTCCCACCAGATGGCCGAGTTCTTCCAGTCCGGCTCGGTGTTCCTGGCCGGCGACGCCGCGCACGTCCACTCCCCCGTGGGAGGACAGGGCATGAACACCGGCATCCAGGATGCACTGAACCTTGGCTGGAAACTTGCCCTGGGCGCTCGCGGCCTGGCGGCCGACGAACTGATCGACAGCTATGACGCCGAACGCCGGCCCGTGGCTCGCGGAATCGTCAGCTTCACTGACCGTCTCTTCAAGCTCGCAACCAGCCGCAGCGCCCTGGCAAAGCTGCCCCGCACCAAGCTCCTGCCCGCACTGGCCCCGTCCCTGGCATCCAGCGAGCGCCTGCGCGCCCGCGCGTTCCGCACGATGTCCCAGCTGGGCATCCATTACCGCGGCAGCACCATGACCGCGGCCGGAGCCAACCGCCTGCCTGCCGTACTCGCCTCGGGACCGCGGCCGGGAGACCGGCTGCCGGACGCCGTCGTGCACTACCAGCAGAAGGAACGGCGGCTGCAGGACCTGGTGTCCGCTCCGGGTTTCCATATCCTCCTCACCGGTCCGGGCTGGCCGGAGGACACCCCGCATCAGCTGCATGCGGCACTGGCCGGCCTCGGCCCGCTGCTGAGCGTGCAGCGCCTGGTGGTGGGCAGCACGCTCGCGGCCTCCGGCCCGGGCATCATCGAGGACGTCAGCGGGCTGGCGTTCGAGCGCCTTGGCCTGTCCGCCCGGCGGCCCGAGGTTCTGGTGATCCGCCCGGACGGATACATCGGTTACCGGTCCAACGGAACGGATGTCAACGGTGCCGTGGCCTATCTTGAACGGCTTACCGGCTCAGGCGCACGGTCTTCACTTCAAACGGCCTAAACGCCAGCTCCCACCGGCCGTCCTCCCGCCTGGGCAGCTGCGCGTCCGCTGCCTCCGGGCGTTCCAGCAGGTCCGTCAGGACGGCAGCGCGCGCCGGGAAACCAGCAGTTAGCACGGCGCCGGTGTGCCCTCCGAGGGACTCGTAGAGCCGCAGCACCACGTCCCCGGAACGGTCATCCGCGAGCTTGACCGTCTCCACCAGCACGCTCCCGGGCGCCAGGACGGCCAGCGGAGCCACGCTTCCGGCACCGGCCTCGTGGACCGAGCGCAGGGGAAAGTTCAGCCGGTACCCTTCCAGCACCGCTTCGGCCACGGTGGCGTCCGGCCGCAGCGAAAACCGGAGGCGGTGCACTCCCTGGTCCGCCCCCGGATCCGGAAACAGCGGCGCCCGCAGCAGTGAGGCCCGCAGCAGGGTTCCGGTGCCCGCGTCCCGGGAACCGGTCCGGGTGATGTCGTAGCCGTACGTTGAATCGTTGGCCAGGGCCACTCCCCTGCCGTGCTCCCCGGCGTGCACCCAGCGGTGGGCCGGCACCTCGAAGCGCGCATGGTCCCAGGACGTGTTCTCGTGGGTAGGCCGCTGGATGTGCCCAAACTGGATCTCAGCCGAGGCCCGGTCCGCGAGCACCGCAACCGGGAAGCCGAGCTTCAGCAGCTTCTGCCGCTCCTGCCAGTCCACGTTGATGTCCAGGTCCAGAGCGCGCCCGTCGGGGCTCACTGAAATCCGTTCCCGCAGTGACGAACTGCCGAACCTGCAGTCCAGCACCAGGCTGTCCCCGTCCGGGATCAGGTCTCCGCGAAGCGTGAGGGCGCCGGTACGGTCCGCGGCGTCGATGTCCCACGCATCCCACTGGTTCGGGGTGTCACGGAAGAGCTGGAACCGGTTCGCTTCTTCGCCCGGGACCACCAGTTCCCGGCCGCTCTCTCCGCGCAGCGAGAGCAGGGCACCTGTTGGACCAAAGCGTGCGGTGAGGCGGTCCGAGGACAGTTCCCAGCCGCCGTCGTACGCGTTGATCCGAACCGCGGCAGGCTCTGCCGGCCCGGCACCGGCGCCCATGGCAGGTATCCCCAGCAGCGCCACCGGCGCCGCGTTGAAGACGAGGGTGCCGGTGCCATCCCCAGCCAGGGCCCGCAGGGCCCGGCGCGTGATCCGCTCCAGCTGCTCCGCGGTTTCCGCATAGGCGCGCTCGGCGTCCTGGTACACCCAGGCGATGGAAGAGCCCGGCAGGATGTCGTGGAACTGTCCCAGCAGCACCGTTTTCCAGACCGCTTCAAGCTCCTGATACGGGTAGTCCGTGCCGCAGCGGACCGCAGCGGAGGCCGCCCACAGCTCCGCCTCCTTCAGCAGAGCCTCGCTGCGCCGGTTGCCGCGCTTGGTCCGGGCCTGGGAAGTGTAGGTGCCGCGGTGGAACTGCAGGTACATTTCCCCGGACCACACGGGCGGTTGCCCGTAGTCTTCCTCGGCCTGCGTGAAAAACTCCTGCGGGCTGGAAAGCCGCACTTGCGGGGACCCTTCCAGCGACGCCGTGCGGTGGGCGGCGGCAAGCATTTCGCGGGTGGGCCCTCCGCCGCCGTCGCCCCAGCCGAAGGGCACCAGCGAGAGGTTCGTGGCGCCCTTCTCACGGAACTGCCGCTGGGCCCGGGCCAGCTCCTGACCGGTCAGCGCGGAGTTGTAGGTGTCAACCGGCGGGAAATGGGTGAAGACCCGGGTTCCGTCGATCCCTTCCCACAGGAACGTGTGGTGCGGCATGGTGTCGGATTCGTTCCAGCTCAGCTTCTGGGTGAGGAACCACCGTGAACCGGCAGCACGGGTGAGCTGCGGGAGCGCTCCCGAGTAGCCGAATGAATCGGGCAGCCATACGTCCAGCGGTTCAATGCCGAAGGCCTCCAAGAAGAAACGCTTGCCAAAGGTGAACTGGCGCACCAGCGACTCTCCGGAGGGCAGGTTGGTGTCCGCCTCGACCCACATGCCTCCCGCCGGGACGAACCGGCCCTCCGCGACCCGGGCGGCAACGCGGGCAAACAGTGCCGGATGGTCCTCCTGCAGCCAGGCGTACTGCTGGGCGGAGGACGCGGTGAAGACGAATTCCGGGTCCTTCTCCATCAGCGCCAGCACGTTGGCGAAGGTGCGGGCCACCTTGCGCCGGGTCTCGCGCACCGGCCACAGCCAGGCGCTGTCGATGTGCGCGTGCCCGACGGCGTGGACCAGGTGGGCGCTGGCCGCTGCGGGAGCGCTGAGCGCCGGTCCCAGCAGCTTCCGGGCCGCACTGGCAGTGCCGGAGACATCCTGCGGATCCACGGCGGCAGCCGCCCGTTCCATGGCGCGCAGCAGTTCATGCCGGCGCGGGGAGTCCATGGGCAGTTCATGCATCAGGCCCCAGAGCACGGCGAAGTCCTGGGCCAATTCCCAGACCTGGACGTCCAGCAGCGCAGCGTCCGCCCTGCGCAGGACGTACAGCGGCTCACTGCCGGCGGTATCCGGGCTCCCGAGCGGCGTGGGCAGGAAGCTGAAGTTGCCAATCACGTTCGGAGTCGCGGCCGCCTCCACCCAGAGCAGGATGGCGCTGCCGGGCTCCTGTTCCAGCGGCACGGCCATGTTGGTCGATTCGAGCGCCTTGAGCACGTTCCCCTCGGCGTCGTAGACCAGTCCCTCGGCCTGGAAACCGGGCATGTCCGTACTGAAGCCAAGGTCGATCAATGCTTCCGGCAGGAAGCCCGGTGCTGCTGCCGGGACCGTGCCGGTGAGACGGAACCAGGTGGTTCCCCAGGGCCTGCCCCAGCGGGTACCCGGGGTAACGGGACGGTAGTCCTGCGCGGTAGCTTCCGCGAAGGACACCGGTTCCGCCGGGGCGTCCCAGGCTGCGGGGTGAAGCGGTTCAGGCGCGGTCCAAAGATGCGGGGGCAGCCGCTGGGCGAGGAAACGGGCAAGACGGCGTTCGGTGAGTTCACGGTCCGGATGCATGCGCCCACTGTGCGCGCCGCACTGCCCGGTTGGGAAGGGGCCTAGGCGGAGCCGGGGCTGACCAGGGTCCAGATGACGACGGCAGAGGCATCGGGGTCCGGGTTGCGCCAGGAATGCGGCTCCTTGCCCGGGAAGGTCACGGTGTCCCCGGCCGTGAGGCTCATGGATTCGGCGGTGAAGATCAGCTCCAGCCGGCCTTCGGCGACGTGCAGCACTTCAACGTCGCAGTCAACGGAGTACAGGTCGGCCTCGCCGGTGCCCCCCGGGACGATCTCCGAGCGGATGACCTGGACGCGGCGTTCAGTGCGCGGGGTGACCAGCCGCTCGTTGATGCCGTTGCCGCCCAGGTTAATGCCGGGCGCCTCGGGCCAGCGGACCAGCGTGGTCTGCGGCGGCAGGAACAGGTCCCCGATGGAGATGGAGAGCACCTGGCAGAGCGTCACCAGCGAAGCCACCGAGGGAGAGGTGAGGTCCCGTTCCACCCGGCTCAGGAACCCCTTGGTGAGCCCGGTGGAGTCGGCTACCTGCTCAATGGTCAGGTGGCGCGCCTGGCGTGCGGCACGGATCCGGGAACCGATGGCAATCGGCGCATTGCTTGGTTCGACAGACAGAGCCTTCATGCGGGCAGCCGTCCTTTCGTTCCCCTAGTTGTTCCTGCGGTCCGGTCCTGCCGGGGAAGTCCGGAAGGCGTCGCCTGCGCCGCGGCCGCTATGGTGGAGGCCGGTGCTGCATGTTTCACACTAATTGACCCGTGCCTTCGGCGCCCATTAGCTTGGGTAAACAATAGTTTCGTGACCTACAACGCCGGCAGCGCCGGCTCCCAGTACCGCACCGGGTCCGGACGGTTAATCCCCTGCCCGTCCGGCCCCGGTGCTTCCAAGTTCCGCCGGGTGGTCTGCTGAATCCGCGTCCTGATCGGGGGACGCAACCTCCGCCACTTCCTGGGGGTCGCCCGTATCTTCGCCGATCCAGACCTTGATGACGGCCCAGCCGACGGCGGCTAGCGGCACCGAGAGGATCGCGCCGATGATGCCGGCGAGGATGGTGCCGGCAGTCAGCGCCAGCAGGATGACGAGGGCATGGATGCTCAGGGTCCGGCCCATGACCACCGGCTGCAGGAAGTTCCCCTCGAGCTGGTTCACGGCAATGATCACGATGACCACGATCAGGGCCACGAGCGGCCCGTTTGCCACGAGGGCAATCAGCGCGGCGAGGGTGCCGGCAGCGGTGGCGCCGACCAGCGGGATGAAGGATCCAACGAACACGATCACGGACAGCGGCAGCGCCAGCGGCACCCCGAGGATGAACAGTGCCGCACCGATGCAGATAGCGTCCACGGCGGCAACGATCGCCGTGCCGCGGACATAGCCGCCCAGCACCTCCATGCTGCGGGCGCCGGCAAGCGCGGCTTTCTCCCGGCGCTCCCCGCGGAACCAGCGCAGGATGAAGGCCCAGATCTTGTCCCCGTCCTTCAGGAAGAAGAACAGGACAACAGCCATGAGGACAAACCCGGTGGCGAAGGATCCGGCGGCAGAAAGTCCGGCGATCGCGCCGCTGCCCGCGGTTGAGGATGTCGCGAAGTCCAGGACAGCGTCCCGGGCATCGGAAATGGCCGAGTCGTCCAGGGCCAGGGGGCTGTCCTGGACCATCGAGTACAGCTCGTCAAAGCCCGCTGCGGCCTGGTCCACCAGCTTGGACCACTCGCTGCGCACCGCGAACACGATTCCGGTGACGAGCCCGCCGAAGACGGCCAGGAGCAGCAGGAAGGATGTGCCGGTGGCCAGTGCTCCCGGCCAGCCCTTACGGCGCAGCCAGTTCACGAACGGTGCAATGGCGGCGGCGAGAATCAGGGCGAGCAGCAGCGGAATGACCACCAGGGTCACCCGGGTCAGGCCGTAGACCGCCACGCCCACCAGCAGCAGGACCAGCAGCAGCTGGGCCGAGCGCAGCGCGGCATGGCCCAGGCCGTCGTTCCAGTAGCCTGCCAGCTGCTTCGGCTCGCTTTGTACCTCGGACTTGTTCGGAGTGGAGCCGGGCTGGCTGTCCATGGTTTTCCCCCGTCTAGGTTGTGGGTCCGGCCTCGTGGCCGGTTCCCTTTGGCTGCAGCGACTCTTTGACGTGGCGCCGGAGCACCTTGCCGATCAGGGACCTGGGCAGGTCCGGGATCTGCACAATGCGGCGGGGCACCTTGTAGGCTGCCAGTTCCGCCCGCACAAAGGAACGCAGTTCATCGGCGTCGAATTCCGCGTTGGGCCGGGCGACGACGGCGGCTACCACGTCTTCTCCGCCGCCGGTGCGGGTCAGGCCCACAACGGCAGCCTCGGCAACGGCCGGGTGGCGCTTCAGGGCTTCCTCGACCTCGGAGGGTGAGACGTTGAAGCCTCCGGTGATGATCAGTTCCTTGATCCGGTCCCGGATGGTGACAAAGTCGTCGTCGTCCACTGAGACGATGTCCCCGGTACGGAACCAGCCGCCGTCGAGCAGCGCTGCCCGGGTCTCGGCCGGTTTGTTCCAGTAACCCTGGAAAACCTGCGGTCCGCGGATCAGCAGTTCTCCGGCTTCACCGCGGTGGCGTTCCTTCGTGGGATCTTCCGGGTCCACCACCTTGATGTCCGTCAGCGGGAAGGGAACGCCCACGGTGCCGGCCTTGCGCGTTGGTCCCATGGGATTGCCGAGGGCCACCGGCGAGGTTTCCGTCAGGCCGTACCCCTCGATCAGGTAGCCTCCGGTTGCCTTCTCCCAGGCGTCCACCGTGGCAGCGGGGAGGTTCATGGCTCCGGAGATGGCGAAGCGGACGCCTTTGAGGGAAATGCCCTGCTCCTGCGCACCGGCCACAATGCGGTCGTAGATCGGCGGCACCGCGGGGAGGAAGGTTGGCGGGGTCTTCTTCGCCGCTTTGAGGACCATGTCCACGTCGAACTTGGGGAACAGGACCAGCTTGGCGCCGATGCTCATGGCGAAAGTGAGGCTCAGGGTCAGACCGTAGGCATGGAACATGGGCAGGACGCCGTAGACGGTCTCCTTGCCCATCCGGATCCCGGGAATCCAGGCCCGGCCCTGCGCGGCGTTCGCCATGAGGTTGGCGTGGGTGAGCATAGCGCCCTTGGGAGCCGCCGTGGTTCCGGAGGTGTACTGGATGGCAGCGAGGTCCTCCGCCCGGGGGTGCGGAGAGCGGCGCGGCAGCGGCCGGTTATCCAGCAGTTCCTTCCACTCGAGGACCCGCCTGCCGGCGCTGCGGGGCTTCTTGTCCGGAGCCAGGGCGCTGTGGCTGCGGCGGGCAGCGGGAAGCGGGAGCTTCAGGAGCAGCCGGGTAGTGCGCGGCATGGCGCTGATCAGGTCCACGGACACGATAGTCCGGACCGGAATATCTGCGGGCAGGGACTGGATCCGGTCCGCCACCTTGTCCCAGACGATGGCCACGGTTGCTCCATGGTCCTCGAACTGGTGGCGCAGTTCGCGGTCGGTGTAGAGCGGATTGTGCTCCACTACCACCGCGCCCAGGCGCAGGACGGCGTAGAAGGCAACCACGTGCTGCGGCGCGTTGGGCAGGACCAGCGCAACGCGGTCTCCGGGGCCGACGCCGAGGCGCTTCAGCCCCGCTGCGGCACGCCGGATCTGCTCCCCCATGTCGCGGTAGCTGGTGGTGGCGCCGAAGAACTGCAGGGCCGGCTTGGAGCCGTACCTGCTGACGGATTCCTCCACCATGTCCACCAGCGAGCCCTTGGGCAGCTTGAGGTCCTGCGGCACGCCGTCGGCGTAGTGGCGGGTCCACGGCCGGTGAAAGTCAGGGAATCCCTTGGAAGCTCTACTCACGGTTTGAACTCTATCCCTTGCTGGACGGGAGCAATGCACCCGGACGGAACGGGGACCAGCTGCAGTTAGGGCGCCCTTCCGGGCGGAATCGCTGGCCTGAGCTACACTTGAAAGCTGAAGGGGAGTAGCTCCGGTACACCTCCAATTCTAGGTTCGGCTCAGGCCGCACTAAAAATTGGAATTCGGACCGAGGCCTGTCGACATACTGGCTGTACATGCAGCCCGGCAGTCCACCCGCGGTGCATGGCACCGGGGCGAGCGAGACCTTCGGCCAGACGTAGAAGCTGGCCGGAGCCCTCCCTGTTTGCTCCGGCCATGACCAGGAGCGTGTGTGAAAAACCCACCAACTCAAGGGCAGCCGCACCCTGAGCACCCCACCCCCAGCCCGGCAGAGCGCCGTCGTTGGAGGCAGTACCTAGCCGACGAGCAGGCCGAAGCAGCCACCTATCGTTACCTGGCCGAGCGCCGTGAGGGAGAAGAGCGGGACATCCTGCTCGCCCTGGCCGAAGCAGAAGGCCGGCATGAGGAGCACTGGCGCCAGTTGCTCGGCCCGGACGCAGACAAACCCATGCGCCCGTCACTGCGGAACCGCATGCTCGGGCTGCTGGCCCGCCGGTTCGGGTCAGTGTTCGTGCTGGCCCTCGCGCAGCGCGCCGAAGGCCGTTCCCCCTACAGCGATGACCCCAGCGCCACCAGCGCCATGGCTGCCGACGAGCAGATCCATGAAGAGGTGGTGCGCGGACTGGCAACCCGCGGCCGCACCCGGCTCTCCGGAAACTTCCGCGCCGCGGTGTTCGGGGCCAATGACGGGCTGGTCTCCAACCTGGCCCTGGTCATGGGCATCGGCGCTACCGGCGTCTCGAGCACCTTCGTGCTCTTCAGCGGCATCGCCGGCCTGCTTTCCGGTGCCTTGTCCATGGGCGCCGGCGAGTATGTTTCAGTCCGGTCCCAGCGGGAGCTGCTGGAAGCTTCCAAGCCCACCCAGGTGACGCTTTCTGCCGCCAAGTCCCTGGACATCGACGCCAATGAGCTGGTCCTGGTGTACCGGGCCCGCGGCATGTCCCGGGAGGCAGCCGAGCACCGGGCAGCAGAGCGAATGGGGCTGTACACCTGCGACTGCGACCCGTCCCTGTCCCTGCAGCCGGAAAAGATGGAAGAGGCCGGCACGGACGAGCATGAGACGGTCGGCACCGGCCTCGGAGCTGCGATTTCCAGCTTCTGCTTCTTCGCCTCCGGCGCCATCATCCCCGTTCTTCCGTACCTGTTCGGCATGGAGGGGCTCGCCGCCGTCGTGCTCTCGTGCACCCTGGTGGGAATCGCGCTGGTCCTGACCGGCAGCGTCGTGGGGCTGCTCTCCGGAGCCTCCCCGCTCAAGCGCGGCCTGCGCCAGCTGGCCATCGGCCTCGGGGCCGCCGCCGTCACCTATGTACTGGGGATGATCTTCGGAACCTCCGTGGCCTAGCCCGCAGCGCACCCCACCCCATCGCACCCGCACCCCATCGAGATGACAGAAACTGCCCGTATGAGCGTTCATACGGGCAGTTTCTGTCATCTGGATGTTTGGGGGCGGGTCAGCGGGACGTGGGCGCGCCGACCTGACGCAGTTCGGTGGTGCTGGGGCCGTTGCCCTCGTCTTCCGTGCTGATCAGGACGTTGCCTTCACCCAGGGCCTCCGGCAGGACTTCCGGCTCCAGCCGGGTTGCCAGCGGCTTCTCCTTGATGAACAGGCACAGGATCGTTGCCACCACGGCCATGGGAACCATGAACAGGAACAGCGGGATCAGGGCCTCGTTGTAGGACCGGATGATGATGTCCTGGATTGCCTCCGGCAGCTCGTGCACAAGCTTGGGAGTCAGCGAATTGCCTCCCCCGGTGGCGGAGGCGGCGCTGGCCGGGAGCCGCTCGGCCAGCAGGTCCGAAAGCCGGTGCGCGAAGAGGCTGCCGACGACGGCGGAGCCCAGGGTGGCGCCGATCTGGCGGAAGTAGTTGTTCGCGGCGGTGGCGGTTCCAACCTGGCTCATCGGGAAGGAGTTCTGCACTACCAGGACCAGGATCTGCATGTTCAGGCCCAGGCCAAGGCCGAGGACGGCGATGTAGACGCACAGCTGCCAGACCGGGGATTCGGCCGCGATTGAACCCATCAGTACCAGCGCCAGGATCATGATCGCGGAGCCCGCGATGGGCATCCACTTGTAGCGCCCGGTCTTGGAGACCAGGGATCCGGACAGCACGGAGCTGAACAGCAGGGCACCCATCATGGGAATCATCAGCAGGCCGGCCTCGGTGGCACTGGCGCCGGTGGCCATCTGCAGGTACGTAGGGAGGTATCCAATCGCGCCGAACATGGCCACGGACGTGAGCAGGCCGGAGGCGGTGGCGAGGTTGAAGTTGCGGTCGCGGAAGAGTTCCATCGGGATGATCGGCTCAGCCGTGCGGCGTTCGACCATCACGAAGACGACGCCGGCGAGGATGGTGCCGCCGGCCAGGCCCAGGATCACCGGGTCACTCCACGCGTAGGTGCTGCCGCCCCAGCTGCTCACCAGGACCAGGCCAGTGGTGGCCAGGGCGATGAAGACCATGCCCCATAGGTCGATCTTGGGCCGCGAGGTGACCGCACGGGGCTTCAGGAAGAACAGTGCGCCGAGCAGTGCCAGCACGCCCACGGGAATGTTGAACCAGAACGCCCAGCGCCAGCCGGGCCCCTCGGTGAGCCAGCCGCCGATCAGCGGTCCTACCACCGAGGAGAAGGCGAACACGCCGCCCATCCAGCCCATGTACTTGCCGCGCTCACGTGCCGGGACAACGTCGGCAATGATTGCCTGGGAGAGGATCATCAGGCCGCCGGCGCCAAGGCCCTGGATAACGCGGGCGATAATCAGCCAGGTCATGTCCGGAGCCAGGGCGCCGACCACGGAACCGGCCAGGAAGATGACGATCGCGGCGAGCAGCAGGTACTTGCGCCCAATCAGGTCGCCCAGTTTGCCGTAGATGGGCATCATCACCGTGGAGGCCAGGATGAAGGCCGTGATCACCCAGAGCATCAGGTTGGCGCCGTTAAGCTCGCCCACGATCGTGGGCAGGGCGGTGCCGAGAATGGTCTGGTTCAGCGCCGACAGAAGCATGGCCAGGACCAGGGCGGTGAAGACAAGCACGAGGCTGGGTTTTTTCCCGTGGCTTGCGGGCGCTGCAGCGGCAGCTGAATTCGTCATAGAAGTTCCTTGAAGACGTCTCGGAGAAGTTCAAGGCCCTGATCGAGGGCCGTGAACTGGGCGGTGGCGGTCGGGTTTGACCAGGTTTTCTGCATCACGTGGCGCATGCGGGTGCTGGCAGTGAGGACAATCGTGAAGGCGACGTCGTCGACGTCGTGCCCCAGCCAGGCCGAACCGGGCGGCCGTTCGCGCCAGCGCCGGGACTCGGCGAGCTGGCTGGTCACCGTCTCAAGGACAAGCTGCTCGACCTTGAGGATGTACTGGTAGCGCCGGTGGCGCAGCTGGGGGTAGGCCTCGTAGATGCGCCCGCGGAGTTCGGCTGAGTCGTCGCCGCCCTGGATGGAGCGCACGACGGCGAGCATCAGGCGGCTGACCTCCGCCAGGAGGTCCCCCTCAATGTCGAACGCCGCCAGCATTTCGGGCTCGACGGACGGTTCCTTCAGCCCCAGGACCGCGTCTTCCTTGCAGGGGAAGTAATTGAAGAAGGTCCGTGCGGAGACTCCGGCTTCCTCGGCGACCACTTCGACGGTGACGCCCTCGATGCCCTCGCTGAGGGCACGGTTGGCGGCAGCCGCGTGCAGCGCCGCCCAGGTTTCGGCGCGCTTCCGATCGCGGAGGGAAAGTAGTTGACTCACCGAACTACTTTGTCATCCGTAACATTTTTTCACAACTGCAAAATTGCAGATGTGCAAGGAATCACAGCATGCTGACGACCGCTAGGGCTTGAGCATCACCTTCACCGACTTCCGCTGGTCCATGGCAGCGTAAGCCTTGGCAGCATCCTCCAGCGGAAGCACCGAATCGAAGACCTTTCCGGGGTGGATCCTGCCGGCCAGGACATCTTCCAGCAGTTCGGGCATGTAGGTCCGTACCGGGGCCATGCCGCCGCCCACGGTGATGTTCTTGGCAAACAGCACGCCGATGGGCAGTTCCGCGCCGCCTGCGGGGACACCGACAAACCCAACCCGTCCGCCCGGACGCGTACACCGCAGTGCCTGGTCCATGGATTCCGCCGTGCCGACGCACTCCAGCACCGCATCGGCCGGAACTCCTCCGAGCAGCTCGCGCACCCGGGCCGCACCTTCCTTACCCCGTTCGGCCACCACGTCGGTGGCTCCGAATTCACGGGCAAGTGCCGCCCTGTCCTCGTGGCGGGACATGGCGATGATCCGGCCGGCACCGAGGCGCGAGGCAGCCAGCACGGCACACAGCCCGACGGCGCCGTCGCCTACCACCACGACGGTCGATCCGGCGGTGACGCCGGCGCTGACCGCGGCGTGGTGCCCGGTGCCCATGACGTCGGAAAGGGTCAGCAGGTCAGCGAGCAGGGAGTCCTCGGGATCGGATACCCCGGGAACCTTGACCAGTGTGGCTTCGGCATTGGGAACCCGGACAGCCTCACCCTGGGCGCCCTGGACAAAATCGCCGTGGACGTCCTTGCTGCCCCAGCCCACCAGCTCCTCACAGGCAACCGTCACGCCAGAGCGGCAGGGCGCACACTTGCCGCAGTTGCCGGTAAAAGGAGCGATCACGAAGTCGCCGGGTGCCAGCGAGGCGACGTCGCTGCCTACGCTTTCAACCACGCCTACGAACTCGTGGCCGATGGCACGGGGTTCGGGCGTTTCCCGGATGCCGCGGTACGGCCAGAGATCCGATCCGCAGACACACGCGGCGCTCACCCGCACCACCGCGTCGGAGCCGCGGAGGACCGAGGGGTACTCCCTGTCCTCAACTCGGATGTCGCCGGGGCCGTGAATGATGGTCGCGCGCATGGCTGCCTTCCTGTTTGCGGGCATAGGTTCCATACCAGCCTAGCCGCGGAAGGGAAAGCCGGGTGCATGGGTAGTTCTCCCCATGTCCACTTTCCGGGATCCGGTCTAGCGTGTTGACGGGGGCATAAACGGAAGTTGGCGGACACCATCACGGACGCCGTCACGGGAGCACAAGGACAGGTGGAACATGCTGAGGCACTGCAAGGGACTGCCGGTCCGGCTGGCTCCGCGAGAACGGATTCCGCGTACGCTGTGCCGGCGTAACTGGAACCGCATTCCCCGCTGCGTTCGCGCAGCGTAGTACGCCCCTAACCCCAACAGATTTCTTCCCGCCGGCCCACCGCCGAAGCTGGGAAGGCCAGATCCACGCTCCTCGTGCGTCGTAGCCGCCGGGATCGTGCTGGCAGCAGGACCGGCTTCCCCCAGCCGCCCCGCTGCCCCCGCCGCCGGTCCCCCCAGGCCGGCGGCGACGAACGTAGACCGCCGCTGAGTCCGGCGACGCGTTGCAGGCAGTGGCTGGAGCGGGAGGACGGACCCGCTCCAGCCACCGCCGGATTCCCCTCCCACACCCCGCCCCGGCACCGAAACGCTGTAGTCACCGAAACGCAGTGGGCAGCAAAAAAGATTGCCGCTGAAGCGGCCCGTACGGACTCATTGCCTTGTCTGGACATTCTTAGGGCACCTAGTCTCTGGCTAACCTACTGGCCGGTAGAACCTGGATCGGCCTGACAAAGATGTCACAGAAAAGGTCCCACATGCGAAAAACCCCAGCCCTGCTCGCCGCAGGAGCCCTCCTGGCAGCGTCCGTCCTGGCAGCACCCCCGGCCTCGGCATTCACAGGGCCCGGCGGGGCGGCGCCGCCGCCGGTGCGTACCGACGTCGTTGTTCCCTCCTTCGACGGAACCCCGATCCATACCAATTTCTTTCCCGCCCTGGGGCTGCAGGCGGGCGAGAAGGCACCCACCGTCATGGTGGGCCCGGGCTTCGGACTTCCCGGGGGACGCATCCCGTCCACCACCACGAGCACGCTCATCGGGTCCATTGGCATCGCGCCCCTGCGGGAAGCCGGCTACAACGTCCTCACCTGGGATCCGCGGGGCTTTGGTTTCAGCGGCGGCGAGGCCTATGTGAACAACCCGGCATACGAGGGCCGTGACGGCCAGGTGCTGATCGACTTCATTGCGCAGCAGCCGGAGGCGGAACTCGATGCTCCCGGTGATCCGGTGCTGGGCATGGCGGGGGCCTCCTACGGCGGCGGGATCCAGTTTGTGCTCGCCTCGCTGGATCAGCGCGTGGATGCCATAGCCCCCACCATCGCGTGGAACAACCTGACCACCAGCCTCTACAAGGCTGGTTCCTTCAAATCCGGCTGGGGCACCCTGCTCTGCCTGGAGGGTTCGGTCACCGGAAAGCTGGGCGAACTGGTTGGCAACAGCGGCGCACTCGCCGCTCCGGTGCGGAAGGCCTGCCGGGAAGGCATGACGTATCCGAACACCCTCAGCCCGGAATCGGTTGCGTACTTCGATTCCCTGACACCGCAGAGTATGTTCACCTCCATCACGGCACCCACGCTGATCATCCAGGGCACGGCGGACACCCTGTTCACCCTCGATGAAGCCACCCGGAACTACAACCTCATCAAATCCACGGGCACAGAGGTCAAGATGCTGCAGTTCTGCGGCGGCCACGGACTGTGCTCCTCCGGGGTTGCCGGATCGGACCGCATTACGGACGCCGTGCTGGACTGGTTCGGCAAGCATCTGGACGGCCGGGACGTTTCCACCGGTCCCGGCTTCGAATTCATTGACCAGCTGGGAACCACCCGTGCCGCAGAGGGATACCCTGCACCGGTGGGGGCACTGACCGGTACCGGCAAGGGAACCCTGCTGCTCTCCCCCGCCGCAATCAGCGGGGGCGTCATTGCCGCTGCCTGGGCCCCGGTTGCCGTCAACGCCCCCGTCGCCGCCCCGTCCGCAGCAGCCCAGGTCTTTGGCGCACCGCAGCTGACTCTCACCTACCGCGGAACGTCCAGGACCCCGAATACCCACGTCTACGCCCAGATCATCGACAAATCGCGCAGTTCCCTGGTGGCCGGCAACCAGGTAACGCCGGTCCCGCTGGTCCTGGACGGCACTGAACGGACCATTACGGTTCCGCTGGAGGAAATCTCCTACCTGGTCACTCCGCAGAGCAGGTTGGTGCTGCAGGTGACCCCCAGCTCCTCGGTCTACACCTACCCGAAGGTGACGGCACTGACGTCGTTCACCGCCTCGGTGTCGCTGCCGGTGATCGGCGACTACCCGGTGGTGCAGTAGTTACCGCCCGCGGTGCCCTTCGGCAGATGCTGCCGGAGGGCACCGGGCTCACCCCGCGCGCAGCTTCAGCTCGAGTTCTTCCAAGGACAGGCCCCGGGTCTCCGGCATGAACCGCCGGACAAACAGCACGGCGCAGATGCCCAGGCCAACGAAGATAAAGAACGTGTTGGAGATACCCAGGGCGGCCATCAGCATGGGGAAGGAGAACCCGACCGCGAAGTTAGCCATCCACTGCACGAACACTGACAGTCCGATGCCCAGGCCGCGGACCCGCAGCGGGAAGATTTCGGCCAGCATCAGCCACGTCACCGGTGACACAGCGCCCTGCTGGAAGGCCAGGAAGAGGACGGTCAGGGACAGGACGGTGAAGCCGCGGGCGGTGCCCTCAGGCATCAGGATGGAAGCGGCCCCGATGAGCGCCAGCGTGGTGGTGGTGCCGAGCAGCCCGGTGATGAGCATGGGCCGGCGGGCCACTTTGCCCAACAGCCAGATGCCAATCAGTGCCGCCGCGACGGAGACGACGCCGTTGGCAATGTTGGCTGTCAGCGCAGCCTCGGTCCCGAACCCGGCGTCGGCCAGGATCTGGGTCCCGTAGTAAATGATTGCGTTGACACCGGTGATCTGCTGGACGATGGACAGGCCCATGCCAATCAGCAGCACGCGCAGCAGCCACGGCTCGGCGAAGTCCTTCAGCCGCCCGGTCCGTGTAGTCCCGGCGAGTCCCTTGATCTCGTTGTACTCCGCCTGTGCCTCCTCAGCGCTGCGGATCTTCTGCAGGGCTGCGAGCATCTGCGCGTACCGGCCCTTGGAGCCCAGCCAGCGCGGGCTCTCCGGCACGAAATGCATTCCGATCCACAGCGCGATTGCCGGAAGGGTGGCGACCAGGAGCATCCAGCGCCAGACGTTGCCTTCCTCGCCCCAGACGTTGCCAATGACGGCGTTGCAGACGAAGGCCGCCAGCTGGCCGCTGACAATCATCAGCTGGTCACGCGTCACCAGCTGCCCGCGGCGGGCCGCCGGGGCGAGCTCAGCCAGGAACATGGGTACGACGGCGGAGGCGCCGCCAACGGCGAGGCCCAGGACCACGCGGGCGAGGACCATGATGCCAACCCCGGGTGCTGCGGCGGTGCCGGCTGCACCGAGCATGAACACGACGGCGAGGATCAGCAGCAGCCTTCGCCGGCCCAGCCGGTCGGCGAGCTGTCCGGCGCCAACGGCGCCGAAGGCTGCACCAAAGAGCAGGCTGGAGGTGATCAGGCCTTCGGTGAACGGGGTCAGGCCCAGGTCATCCTGCATGTAGGGCAGCGCCCCGTTGATTACGCCGGTGTCGTACCCGAAGAGGAAGCCGCCCAGGGTGGCGATCCACGTGGCGCGGCGCAGTGCCCGCCGGTGGGCGCTAGGAACGGCCGGGGAAGCTGGCTTGGAACTCATGTAGTTGTCTTCCTGGAGGTGGACGCACAAAACCCCCGTGCACCGGAAAACCGGGAACGGGGGTCTGTGCTGGTGGAGCTAGAGCGAAGCGTAGACTTCGCGCAGCAGCTCAGCGGTCTCAGACGGCGTCTTGCCGACCTTCACGCCTGCTGCTTCGAGTGCTTCCTTCTTGGCCTGTGCGGTTCCTGCGGAACCGGAGACGATGGCGCCGGCGTGGCCCATGGTCTTGCCTTCGGGAGCGGTGAAGCCTGCCACGTAGCCGACAACCGGCTTGGTGACGTTGGCCTTGATGAAGTCTGCAGCGCGCTCTTCCGCGTCGCCGCCGATTTCACCGATCATGACGATCGCCTTGGTCTCGGGGTCAGCTTCGAAAGCTGCGAGGGCGTCGATGTGGGTGGTGCCGATGATCGGGTCGCCGCCGATGCCGATGGCAGTGGAGAAGCCAAGATCGCGCAGTTCGTACATCATCTGGTAGGTCAGGGTGCCGGACTTTGAAACGAGGCCGATCGGGCCCTTGCCCGTGATGTTGTTCGGGGTGATGCCAACCAGGGCTTCGCCCGGGGTGATGATGCCGGGGCAGTTCGGGCCGATAATGCGGGTGACCTGGTTACCGTCTGCGTCCACCTTGGACTGGGCGTGGGCCCAGAACTCGGCGGAATCCTGCACGGGAACACCTTCGGTGATGACCACAACGAGGCCGATGCCGGCGTCGATTGCTTCCATCACGGCGTCCTTGGTGAAGGCCGGCGGAACGAAGACGATCGACACGTCAGCCTCGGTCTTTTCCATGGCCTCGGACACGGTGCCGAAGACGGGGAGCTCAACATCGCCGTGGGTCACGGTGGTGCCGGCCTTGCGGGCGTTGACGCCGCCAACAACCTGGGTCCCGGCCTTGAGCATCAGGGCGGTGTGCTTGGTGCCTTCGCCGCCGGTGATGCCCTGAACGATGACCTTGGAGTCCTTGTTCAAGAAGATAGACATGTGTGAATTCTCTTTCTGGGGATCGGCTCGGTCAGCGAGCTGCGTTGGCGAGCTCGGCAGCCTTGTCGGCGCCGTTGTCCATGGTGGTTGCGAGGGTAACCAGCGGGTGGTTGGCCTCGGCCAGGATGCGGCGGCCTTCCTCCACGTTGTTGCCGTCCAGGCGGACGACCAGCGGCTTGTTGGCCTCGTCGCCCAGGATCTCCAGGGCCTTGACGATGCCGTTGGCAACGGCGTCGCAGGCGGTGATTCCGCCGAAGACGTTCACGAAGACGGACTTGACCTGCTCATCGTTGAGGATGACGTCCAGGCCTGCGGCCATGACGGATGCCGAGGCTCCGCCGCCGATGTCCAGGAAGTTGGCGGGCTTCACGTTGCCGTGCTTTTCGCCTGCGTAGGCAACGACGTCGAGGGTGGACATCACCAGGCCGGCACCGTTACCGATGATGCCAACTTCGCCGTCGAGCTTGACGTAGTTGAGGTCGTTCGCCTTGGCCTTGGCTTCCAGCGGGTCCGCAGCGTCCTTGTCTTCCAGCTCGGCGTGGCCGGCCTGGCGGAAGTCGGCGTTCTCATCCAGGGAGACCTTGCCGTCCAGGGCAACGATGTCCCCGGCGCCGGTCTTGACCAGCGGGTTGACCTCCACGAGGGTGGCGTCTTCCTTGGTGAAAACGTCCCAGAGCTTCAGGATGGCGTTCACGACGCCTTCGCGCAGTTCCGGCGCGAAGCCGGCTGCGTCGACGATTTCTTCGGCCTTGGCCTGGTCGATGCCGACTGCCGGATCCACGGCGACGCGGGCAAGGGCGTCGGGGCGCTCAACGGCGAGCTGCTCGATTTCCATGCCGCCTTCAACCGAGCACATGGCCAGGTAGTTGCGGTTGGCGCGGTCCAGCAGGACCGAGAAGTAGAACTCCTCGGCGATGTCCGCACCCTGGGCGATCATGACCTTCTTGACCGTGTGGCCCTTGATGTCCATCCCGAGGATGTTGCTGGCGTGCTCGAAAGCCTCGTCAGCGGTCTTAGCCACCTTGACGCCGCCGGCCTTGCCGCGGCCGCCAACCTTTACCTGGGCCTTGACGACGACGACGCCGCCAATCTTTTCGGCTGCGGCTTTGGCTTCTTCAGGAGTGTGCGCCACGATTCCGGCGAGCACGGGTACTCCGTGCGCCTCAAACAGATCGCGCGCCTGATATTCAAACAGGTCCACGGGCTAGTGTCCTTCTACGTCGAAGTAGGTTTACATATTGATCAGCTGATCAAGAAGCAGATGCATCGAGCCGGGCTGCCCCAATGGCACTTTAGTCCCTTGGCGCCGGGGGCCCACCACAGACTACCGCTTTAGTGACGAAGGGCACAGTTCGACGGTTTGTAGAAGAACCGGCCTTTCCGCTATGGGGCTGAGGCTGCGTTATGACTCCTTGGTCAGCGGCGCGTAACGCAGCAGCAGCCGCTTCTCGCCGACGTCGAACTTCACCTTCGCCACCGTCTTGTCCCCGGAGCCTTCCACGGCCAGGACCTGGCCGTGGCCGAAGGACGTGTGGTTGACCTTGTCCCCCACCGCGACCGAAATGACTTCCTTCTGCGGCTGGACGCGGCCCATGGCCTTGGAGACGGGCGCGGCGGCGATGCTCCCGCCGGTGGAGGAGGCCGATCCTGCGCCCCAGTGCGATCCGCTGTACCGGCTGGAGGTGATGCTTCCTCCCCCGCCCCACGTGGGCCGGTCCATGCCCTCGCGCTTCCATTCGATGAGTTCCGAGGGCACTTCCCCCACGAACTGGCTGGCCGGGTTGTACTGGCTCTGGCCCCACATGCTGCGCACCTCGGAGCGGGTGAGGTAGAGCCGCTGGCGGGCGCGGGTCAGGCCCACGTAGGCCAGGCGGCGTTCCTCTGCCAGCTCGGCCGGGTCCGTGGCCGAGCGCTGGTGCGGGAAAATGCCCTGTTCCATGCCGGTCAGGAACACGACCGGAAATTCGAGGCCCTTGGCGGTGTGCAGGGTCATGAGGGTCACCACGCCCTGGCGGCGGGATTCCTCGACGGCGGCAGCCACTTCCTCCGCGGAGCCCTCCGGCGCGTCCGGAATCTGGTCCGCGTCCGCCACTAGCGAGACCTGCTCCAGGAACTGTTCCAGGGTTCCTTCCGGATTGTCGCGCTCGAACTCACGGACCACGGCGACCAGTTCGGCCAGGTTCTCCACACGGGACTCGTCCTGCGGGTCCGCGCTCTGCCGCAGCTGCGCCAGGTAGCCGGTCTGTTCCAGCACCGCTTCCAGGGCCGCTGAGGCACCGGACCCGGATGCCACTTCGGCCAGGTCGTCGATGAGTTTCACGAAGCCGTTGACCGCGTTCAGTGAGCGGGTGGCCAGCCCGGGGGCGTCTTCGGCCCGGCGCAGCGCAGCCATGAAGCTGATCCGCTCCCGTTCGGCGAGTGCCGCCACGGAGTATTCGGCGCGGTCGCCGATGCCCCGCTTGGGTTCATTCAGGATCCGCCGCAGGTTCACGACGTCGTCCTGGTTCACCAGCACGCGCAGGTACGCCAGGGCATCCTTGATTTCTTTGCGCTCGTAGAACCGGGTGCCGCCAACCACCTTGTACGGCAGGCCCACTCGCACCAGGACGTCCTCCAGAGAGCGGGACTGGGCGTTGGTGCGGTAGAAGATGGCGACGTCGCCGGGCCGCAGGTCCTCTTCGTCCTGCAGCCGGTCGATTTCCTCGGCAATGAAGCGTGCTTCCTCGTGTTCGTTCTCCCCCACGTAGCCGACGATCTTCGCGCCGTCGCCCTCCGCCGTCCAGAGTTTTTTCTCCGGACGGTTGGGGTTGCGTGAAATCACCGCGTTGGCTGCGGAGAGGATGGTCTGCGTGGAGCGGTAGTTCTGTTCCAGCAGGATGGTGCGCGCTGAGGGGTAGTCCTTCTCGAAGTCCACGATGTTGCGGACGTCCGCGCCGCGGAAGGCGTAGATGGACTGGTCTGAGTCGCCAACCACGGTCAGCTCGGCCGGCGGGATGTCCAGGTGGCCTTCACCTTCGACGCCCACGAGCTCGCGGACCAGGGCGTACTGGGCGTGGTTGGTGTCCTGGTACTCGTCCACGAGGATGTGCCGGAACCGGCGCCGGTAGTATTCGGCAACACCCGGGAAGGCACGGAACATGAAGACCGTCTGGGCAATCAGGTCATCGAAGTCCAGGGCGTTGGCCTGGCGCATCCGCTGGGTGTAACCGGTGTAGACCTGGGCCACGGCCTGCTCGAACGGATCCGAATAGTTGGCACTGGAGGCGTAGGACTCATCGTCGATGAGTTCGTTCTTCAGGCCGGAAATCTTGTTGGCAATGGCCTTGGGCGCGAACCGCTTGGGATCAAGGTCCAGACCCTTGGCCACCAGCGTGATCAGGCGCAGGGTGTCCGCTGAGTCGTAGATGGAGAAGTTCGAGTTCATCCCCACTGCCTTGGCTTCCCGGCGCAGGATCCGCACGCAGGAGGAGTGGAAGGTGGAGATCCACATGGTCTTGGCTACCCCGCCCACGAGGGACTCGATGCGCTCCCGCATCTCCGCAGCTGCCTTGTTGGTAAAGGTGATGGCCAGGATCTGGCCGGGGTTGGAGCGGCCCGTGGCCAGCAGGTAGGCAATCCGGTGGCTGAGCACCCGGGTCTTGCCCGAGCCGGCACCGGCAACGATCAGCAGCGGGGATCCGGCGTGCTTGACTGCCTCTTCCTGCTGCGGGTTCAGCCCGCGCAGCAGGTCTGCGGCGCGGGCTTCATCCACGCGCCCGGAACCGCTGCGGTGCTGACCGGCAGCAACTGGGGTGTCCGCGCCCGGCTTCCGTGCGGCGTCTTCCGCGGCCGTGGCAGCATCCGGGTCAGCGGAGGCCTTGGTCTTGGCGGGCGTGGAAAAGTACGGATCAAAGAGATAGTCCATGGTGGTTTTAAGTCTAGGCGCTGGCCCCGACATTTGCCCGGACGCCGTTTCCGCCCCGGCCGCACGGACCCGCTAGCTCGTGGAGAGCCGGTGCTGGATCTCCTGCACCGCCGCTGCCGGACCGGCAATGTGCCAGCGGAACCCGTTGACTTCCAGGACCGCCGTCGTTCCTCCGGCTGCTTCCACGATCGCCTTGCCCGGCAGCCAATCCCACTCCGGGCAGCTGTGCTGGAACCAGGCACCCAGCCGGCCGGAGGCAACGGAGCCAAGGTCACAGGAGCCGCTCCCCAGCATCCGCAGGGTTGCCGCGCCGGCTGCGGCCCTGGTCCAGGGCCCGGCTACCTCTTCCCGCTGCAGCCAGGTGGGGTGCAGATACGTACCGGCGCTGAGCCGGTCCAGCGCAGTGTCCTCCAGTGGGGCCAGTTCCTTGCCGTTCAGCGTGGCCGGGTACCCGGGGCCGCCGAGCCACAGCTGGTCCTCCTGAGGCTGGAAAACGGCACCGAGCAGCACCTCGGGGTCCTGGTCGACAGTTTCCGGGAACGGGTCGGTGCGCAGCGCCAGGGCGGAACACCAGTAGGTGGAGCCGGAGAGGAAGTTGTACGTGCCGTCCACCGGATCGATCACCCAGGTGCGGCCGGAGGTTCCCTCGTGGCTGGCGCCTTCTTCGCCCAGGATCCCGTCCTCGGGGCGCAGCCTTCGCAGGGTCTCAAGGACCAGCTTTTCGGCTGCGTGGTCAGCTGCGGTCACGACGTCGGAGACCGAGGTCTTTTGTTTGCCCGTGAGCCCCTCGCTGCGCATGGCCAGGGCCAGGGCGCCGGCTTCCCGGACCAGGGACCCGGCCAGGGCGAAATCTTCTGCAGTGGCATTCGCGCTCATGCGCCTTAGCCTAAACCGTTCCTTCCCCGCCGTCCTCCGCGGATGCCGGCGGCGCCCTCCGCCATACTGGAGGCATGGGTAAAACTCCGGCACAGCGCGCCGCCAAGCACGGCGACAAGGCACAGCTTCCGGCGGGGACGCAGGTCCCCGCCAATCCAACAACGCAGCGGACGCCGCAGCAGGCCAAGGCCAACGCCAATTTGGTCGTGATTGCCGCGGCGGCCACCGCGCTGTTCATGTTCTGGTACTACCACTTGCTGGTCCTGAACCAGATGACCCAGCTTTCGGGCGGACTGGCCATGCCGGACTCGCTGATCGGCGGGTACAGCATGGAGTACCTGGCTGCCCTGCGCTCGGCACTGGATGCCGATGCGCTGGGCCAGCTCAGCTACGTCCACAAGACGGCAGGTACCCTTTTCCCACTGATTTTCGGATTCGCCTGGCTGCTGATCATTGGGCTCAACACCCGGCGCCGTTCGCTGCGCTGGGTATTGTGGGCCGCGCCGATCCTCTTTGTCATCGCGGATCTCTGGGAAAACGTCGTCATTGACGGCGTTTTGGGCTCTGCCGAGCTAGCGTCCGGAGACGCTGCCCTGGCCAGCTTCCTGACGGTCGCGCGCTGGGTCCTCCTCGGTCTCAGCCTCGTGGCGTCCGTGGTTGCCGTTTTTAGCTCCCGGACGGCTCGGCCACCAGAACTTGTCGCCGAGGACAAAGACTAGGGCCGGAACGATCACGGTCCGGACGATCAGGGTGTCGAAGAGGACACCGATCGCCACGGTGATGCCAACCTGGGTCAGGGTGACCAGGGGCAGCACGCCAAGGACCACGAACACTGCCGCCAGCAGGATGCCTGCGCTGGTGATGACGCCGCCAGTGGAGCGGAGCGCGGCCAGCATGCCCTTTTTGGTTCCCATGGTGGCCGCATTCTCGCGGGCCCGAGTGACCAGGAAGATGTTGTAGTCCACGCCGAGCGCCACCAGGAAGAGGAAGCTGTACAGCAGCGTCAGGGTGTCCAGGGCCGGGAAGCCCAGGAAGTTGACGAACAGCAGCCAGCTCAGGCCGCTGGCGGCAAAGAACGTGAGCAGTACCGAACCGACCAGCAGGAACGGTGCTACGAGGGACCGCAGCAGGACCAGCAGCACCAGGAACACGAGGATGATCACCAGGCTGACAACCAGGGTCACGTCATGTGTGTTGGCGTCCAGCTGGTCAACCCGTTCGGCCGCTTCGCCGCCCACCAGCGCTTCGTACTCGGGGGAAGCCGCGAGTTCCGAGCGCAGGTCACGGATGAAGTCGTTGGATTCTTCGGTTCCGGCCTCGTAGGAGTTGATCAGGTCGATCCGGGTCAGGCCGTCATGTTCGCTGCTGATGGTGGCGCTGTCCACGCCGTCCAGGGAGCTGAGCTCGTCCGCTGCGGCTTCTGCCTCGTCCGAGTTCACCAGCACGATCACCGGTGAAGTGCTGCCGGCGGCGAATCCTTCGGAGAGCTTCTCCGCGGCCGTCACGGCTTCGGGCTTGTCCGTGAACTGCTCGTTCTCGCTCAGGCCAATCTTGGCGCTGAAGAGCCCGCTGGCCATGACCAGGAGAACCACGACGGCGATGCCCGCGATAGTCTTCGGCCGGCGGGCCGTTGCGTCACCCAGCTTGCCCCAGAACTTTCCTTCCCGTGCCGGGTCTCCGACCTTGGGCACGAACGGCCAGAACAGCTTCCGGCCCAGGAGCACCAGTGCTACGGGAAGCATGAAGAGGGCGCTGAGAATAGCGAAGACGATTCCCAGTGCGGCAGAGAACCCGAGTCCGCGGTAGCTCATGGTGTCGGTAAAGAGCAGGGTCAGCAGTGCCAGGATGACGGTGCCGCCGGAGGCGATGATCGCTTCACGGGTGCGGCTCAGCGCCTTCCCCATCGCCGCGTAAACACTGTCATGGATGCGCAGCTCTTCGCGGTAGCGGGCGATGAGCAGCAGGGCGTAGTTGGTTGCCGCACCGAAGACGAGGACGCTGGTGATGCCCACTGCAGAAGGATCAACTTCAATTCCGGCGAGCGGGGCCAGGACGTCCACCATGCGCAGCGAGAGCTGTTCGGTGGCAGCAACGATCGCCAGCGGGACAATCCACAGCCACGGGGAGCGGTAGGTGACGATCAGCAGCAGTGCCACCACGGAAGCGGTCACTGCAAGGAGCGTGAAGTTGGCTCCGGCGAAGACGCCGGCCAGGTCCGCAGTAAATGCCGCACCTCCGGTCAGCTCGGCCTTGATCCCCTCGGGAGCTGCCTCGCTGACCGCCTCACGCAGGTTGGCAACCTCTTCCCCCACGGCGTCGCCGTCGTCGCTGGCGGACTGCAGGGTGACCGGAATAATGGCGACTATGCCGTTTTCCGAAACCAGCGGGGGCACCTGGGCGGGCGGAGCTTCCACGCCTGCATCAGTTGCTGCGGCGCTGATGTCAGCGATTCCCGCAATGTCAGACTCGCTCATTTCACCGCCGTCTTCGCGAGAAACGACAATAAGGGCGGTGGACTTCTGTGCGTCGGGGAATTCCTTGAGGAGCTCCTGAACCTGGGTGACCTGGTACTTATCACTGAGCTGCCCCACGGTCGAGGATTCGTTCTCCGGCACGGGAATGGCGAACAGCCCCACGATCACTGCCAGGCCAAGGAACAGCGTGACCAACGCCGCCCTGGCGGATTTCACTATCTTCGCGCTCATGGGGATACTCCAAGGGTGTAGGTGTTTTGAGCAAGTAACTAGAGAACAAAGTATCTCTTCTTTAGAGATACTTCAACGTGAAGCTACAATTTGGGAGTGGAGATGAACGCGCTGCGGCGCCAGATCGTGGAAGCTGTCCGGGGAATGGGCCTGGACGGACAGCAGGTAGCGGACGCCTTCGCCCACAAGCACGGACTGAACTCCACTGACATGCGCGCCCTCACCCAGATCATGGAGGCGGAGATGCGCGGGGTGCCGCTGACCGCCGGGCGGCTCAGCGCCCTCCTGGGCACGTCAACCGGCGCCACTACCGCAGTGATTGACCGGCTGGAGCAGATCGGGCACATCCACCGTGCACGCTCCGAGGCGGACCGGAGGAAAGTCACCCTGCACTTTGAGCCCCTCGCCCGCGAACTGGCAGGCGCCTACTTCGGGCCGCTCGGCGCGCTGACCACGGAGGTCATGGACCGCTATACGGAAGCCGAGCTTGAAACCGTCCACGGCTTCCTGACCGGAATGCGCCAGGCCTACAACACCTACCTGCAGCGCCTGGAAGAACCCGCCGGGGAACAGCAAGCTGCGGCTCCCGCAGGAAAACCGCAGCAGCGTGTCCCCGCAGCCCGCACGTCACCCGCCACCGAAAACAGGTAAGCTGTTTATCGCTGCCGGACGCCGGCGGCTCCGCCTCCGTAGCTCAGTAGGATAGAGCGGCCCTCTCCTAAAGGGCAGGTCGTCGGTTCGATTCCGGCCGGGGGCACTTTTTTGTATCCGGCAGCCGGTGCCAACACCGTTACTGCGCGGGCGTCTGCCCGCTGAGCGCCTCGGGCTCCGCTTCCGCGAACTGGGTGTTGTAGAGCTCGGCGTAGCGGCCGCCCTTGGCCAGCAGCTCCGTGTGGGTGCCTTGTTCGGCAATTCGCCCGTCCTCAACCACCAGGATCCGGTCTGCGTTGCGGATCGTGGAGAGGCGGTGGGCAATCACGACGGCGGTGCGGCCTTCCAGCGCTTCCGTCAGGGCCGCCTGCACAGCGGCTTCCGACGTCGAGTCGAGCGCCGCCGTTGCCTCGTCCAGGACCACGATGCGCGGCTGGGCCAGCAGCAGCCGGGCAATGGTCATGCGCTGGCGTTCGCCGCCGGAGAGACGGTAACCACGCTCCCCCACCATTGTTTCCAGGCCGTCCGGCAGGGAACTGATCAGGTCCTGCAGCCGGGCCCGGCGCAGCGCATCCCAGATTTCCTCATCCGTGGCTTCCGGATTGGCCAGCAGCAGGTTGGACCGGATGGTCTCGTGGAACAGGTGCCCGTCCTGCGTGACCATCCCCAGGGCCCCGCGCATGCCCTCGAAGCTGACGTCCCGCACATCCGTGCCGGAGAAGCGCACCGCGCCCGCATCGACGTCGTACAGGCGTGAGAGCAGCTGCGCGATCGTCGACTTTCCGGCGCCGGAACTGCCCACCAGCGCCACAGTTTGGCCGGGCTCCACCCGGAAGGACACACCATGCAGCACGTCCTCGCCGCCGCGGCTGTCCAGCACCGCAACGTCTTCAAGGGATGCCAGGGAGACCTTGTCCGCCGTCGGGTAGGCGAAAGTGACGTCGTCAAATTCGACTCCCAGGGGGCCGTCCGGCACCGGAGCCGGATCTTCCTTCTCCTGGATCAGCGGCTTGAGGTCGAGGATCTCGAAGACCCGCTCAAAGCTGACGACTGCGCTCATGATCTCCACGCGGGCGTTGGCGAGGGAGGTGAGCGGGGCATAGAGGCGGGTCAGCAGCAGCGCCAGGGTGACGACGTCGCCGGCGTTGAGGGTTCCGGTCATGGCGAACCAGCCGCCCAGCCCGTATACCAGCGCCAGGGCGAGGGCGGAGACGAGGGTCAGGGCCGTCACGAAGACGGACTGCATCATGGCGGTTTTGACTCCGATGTCCCGAACCCTGGCGGCCCGCACGGCGAACTCCGTGGATTCCTGCTCCGGACGGCCGAACAGCTTTACCAGGGTGGCTCCCGGGGCCGAGAACCGCTCGGTCATCTGGGTGCCCATCGACGCGTTGTGGTTCGCGGCCTCGCGCCGCAGGGCAGCGAGGCGGCTTCCCATCCGGCGGGCGGGCAGGAGGAAGACCGGCAGGAGCAGCATGGCGAGGATGGTGACCTGCCAGGAGGTTGTCAGCATGACGATCAGGGTCAGGATCAGGGCTACGAGGTTGCTCACCACTCCGGAGAGGGTTCCGCTGAAGGCCTGCTGCGCGCCAATGACGTCATTGTTCAGCCGGCTGACGAGGGCGCCCGTGCGGGTGCGGGTGAAGAATGCGATGGGCATGCGCTGGACATGGTCGAACACCTTGGTGCGGAGGTCCAGGATCACCTGCTCACCGATGCGTGAGGAGAACCAGCGGGTTGCCAGGGACACCCCTGCATCCGCAATGGCGACCACCGCGATCAGGACGGCCAGCCACACCACCGTTTCGACGGACGTTCCGGCCACGATCGCGTTGACCACCTCACCGGCCAGCACCGGCGTAGCGACCGCGAGGAAGGCCCCCGCGGTGGACAGGGCGAGGAACCCGAACAGCTGCCGACGGTACGGGGACGCGAATGACAGGATCCGCCGAAGGGTTTCCCGGGAGATCTTGTTGTCTGTGCCCTTGGCCGTGGAGATCTTATAGAGCGAGCTCCACGCCGCACTTTCCATGCTCATACTGTTTTCTTCTTTCACGTAGCCCGGTATCCAGCTTAGGCGCGGGGCAGGCACTTCCCGAGTTCCATAACTGCCGCACGGGACGCTGAATTCCCGCAGGCGCCGCCCCCGCCGGGACACGGATTCGCCTGGCCCTTCACCACGGGTAACAGCAGCCGCACTGGGGTACACTGCAAATCGGTCCGACCTGCCCGGACCCCAAAACGAAAGGCCGCTATGCCGACGGCGCCGACTCACGAGGACTTGTCCACGGACGCCCTCAGCGAGGACCTTCCGGCCGTTGTTGCCATCAGCGACCCGCAGCTGCGACGCGAGGTGGAAGAGGCACTGGGCCTGGCCGGACTGCGTCCCGTCCCGCACGGCATGCCTCTGGATCCCGAGCTGCCCGTGCTGGCCGTAGTGGACACTGCGGCCCTCCAGCAGGCAGGCACTGACCTGCGGCACTGGCTCCTTCCCGCCGCAGATGGTTCCGGACCTCCCGTCATCCTCGTTACTCCCGGTGAACTGCTCGACGTCGAAGACATGGTCCGGCGGGGCATCACCGACTTTGTGCTCAGCCCGGTCTCCGGCAGCGAACTCTCCTACCGGGCAGCCCTGATCCGGGCGGAGACCCTGGCGGTCCGCCGCCGCCGCGAAGTGAATGCCGTCCTCCGCGGGAAAGCCCGGGTCATCTCCGCAGCGGTCCGGGCCACCAATGACCCCCATGTCATGTCTGAGGCAGTGGTATCCGGGCTGGGAGACGTCTTCAAGGCAGACCACGTAGCCCTCACTACGTTCCCGGACGAGAGGGTTCCGGAGCTGCTGACTTCCTGGAGCCGGGCGGGCTCCTCGCATGCCATCCCCGCTCCGGACCCGGCACTTGCCGCGGAAGTCGCGGAAATGCTGTGGGAATCAGGGAAGATCCTCGCAGCCAGGGACCATCAGGCCCCGGATCCTGACGTCCATCCCATCCTCCATCCGGCGCCCCGGGAGGCCGGGCTGCGGACCTCGGTCATCCTTCCCCTGGGCCACGGGGACCGTCCGTTCGGGCTGATCTGGCTCGCAGGCGAGAATACCGCGCGCACCTGGTCTCCCACCGAGCTCTCCCTGATCCAGCACGTCAGCGGCAACCTTGCCCACGGCCTGGTGCAGGGCCACCTCATCACCGCCCAGCGGACGGTCCTGGCCCGCCAGCGGGAACTGGACCGGGAAAAAACCGACTTCGTCGCCACGATCAATCACGAGCTGCGCACTCCGCTCACGTCAATCACCGGTTACCTGGACCTGATCCTGGACGGCTCGGGCGGCGGAATCTCGCCCGAAATCGCCCAGATGCTCGAAATCGTGGGCCGCAACGCCACCCGGCTGAACCACCTGATCGGAGACCTGCTCACCATTTCCCGGGCAGACGCGGACGAAACCCGCATGGACGTTGAAGAACTCGTGCTCCAGGACCTGCTGGAGCAGGTCATCGCCTCCCTGACACCCGCGGCCACCAGCCGGAACGTCGAGCTTACGCTCGACGAGCTGGACCCGGAGCTACGCCTGGACCTGCGCCTCGACGGAGACCGGGAGCAGCTTGAACGGGTGTTCATGAACCTTATTTCGAACGCCGTGAAGTTCACGCCGCCGAACGGCTCGGTGCGCCTCACGGCGGAGCTGTGCGACCCCGGGGACGGTACCGCGCCCATGATCCGCGTCTGTGTGCAGGACACCGGAATTGGCATCCCGGAGGAAGACCTACCCAAGCTCTTCAGCCGCTTCTTCCGTGCCTCCAACGCCACGGCCGCCGCGATCCCCGGCACCGGCCTGGGCCTGGCAATCGTGCAGGACATTGTTAATCAGCACGGCGGGCGGCTCACCATCTCCTCCACCATGGGAGAAGGAACCTGCGCCGAAGTGTTGCTGCCCGCAAGCTAGCTGCCCGCTGCGGCCGGCACCTGTGCCTGGATCCGCTCCGGGAAGCAGTAGCAGTTCAGTGAGTTGCCGCGGCTGAACCCCACCAGGGTCATGCCGGCGTCGCGCGCCAGGTCCACGGAAAGGGCCGACGGCGCCGAGACCGCGGCCAGGACCGGGATCCCCGCCAGCTGGGCTTTTTGAACAAGTTCAAAAGAGGCCCGGCCGGACACCTGCATCACGGTGCCGCGCAGCGGCAGCATGCCCGCCCGCAGCGCCCAGCCCACCACTTTGTCCACGGCATTGTGCCGTCCCACGTCTTCGCGCAGGCACAGCAGTTCACCCTCTGCGGTGAACAGACCGGCCGCGTGGACGCCGCCGGTCTTCTCGAACAGTGCCTGGCTTTCGCGCAGGCGGTCCGGCAGGGCGGCCAGGACCTCAAGCGGCACCCGCACGCCGTCCTCCGCCACGTCGAAGTGGGACGACTTCCGCACCGCTTCGATGGACGCGGTGCCGCAGATACCGCAGGAGGAGGACGTATAGACATGCCGTTCCATGCCGGTGTCCGGCAGCGCGGTGCCCGGGCGCAGCTGCACATCAACCACATTGAAGGTCTGCTGCCCCTCCTCATCGACGCCGGCGCAGTAGCGCATGGAGATGAGCTGGCCTGCCTCCCAGATGACGCCCTCGGAGACCAGGAAACCGGCCACCAGGTCAAAATCGTCACCGGGGGTACGCATGGTCACGGTGAAGGATTTGCCCTGGAAACGGATCTCCAGCGGCTCCTCTCCGGCCAGCACGTCATCGCGCCGGCTCACCGTTCCGTCAGTGCGGAACCTCGTTATGCGGGCACGCCGTGAAACCCGTCCCATCCCATCGCTCCTCAATAAGTCTTAGACTGGCTTCACTTCAGACTAGGGGATTTCCTACACAAGGACGTGGTGGCTGTGCCAAGCAAGGCTCCGAAAGATGGAATCAACGAATCAGAGCTGCGGGTCGGTGATCCGAAAACCCATGCCGTGGGGCTGCCGGCAGTGATCAACTCGCTGCGCATCTCCTTCGACCAGATGGGTGCGCTGCGCAGCGCCAAGACGCTGATGAACGTCAACCAGAAGAAGGGCTTCGACTGCCCCGGCTGCGCCTGGCCGGAAGGGGATAAACGCCACGCCGCAGAGTTCTGCGAGAACGGCGCCAAGGCCGTGGCGGAGGAGGCGACCAAGCGGAAGGTGCCGCCGGAGTTCTTCGCGGAGCACTCAATAGCCGAGATGCTGGAGAAGGACGACTACTGGCTGGGCCAGCAGGGGCGCCTGACCCACCCGATGGTCCTTGAAGCCGGTGACACCCACTACCGCCCGATCAGCTGGGACGGCGCCTACAACATCATCGTCGAAGAGCTGGCCGCCATGGACAGCCCGGACCAGGCGGTCTTCTACACCTCCGGCCGCACCTCGAACGAGGCCGCCTTCCTGTACCAGCTGATGGTCCGCGGCCTGGGCACCAACAACCTGCCCGACTGTTCCAACATGTGCCATGAATCCTCCGGTTCCGCCCTGACGGAAACCCTGGGCATCGGCAAGGGCACCGTGAGCCTGGATGACGTCCAGGGATCGGACCTGATCATCGTGGCCGGGCAGAATCCCGGTACCAACCATCCCCGCATGCTGACCGCCCTCGAGCGGGCGAAGAAGAACGGCGCCACGATCGTGGCCGTGAATCCCCTGCCGGAGGCCGGGCTGCTGCGCTTCGACAACCCCCAGACCGCATCCGGCCTGCTGGGCACCAAGTTCGGCGGCGGCACCCAGCTGGCCGATGATTTCCTGCAGATCCGCCTGGGCGGGGACCAGGCGCTGTTCCAGGGGCTGGGCAAATACCTGCTGGAACAGGAAGAGGAACACGGGAACGTCTTCGACCACGCCTTCATTCGGGACTACACCGACGGACTCGATTCCTATCTGGCGGAGATCCGGAACACGTCCTGGGACGAAATCTGCTTCGCCAGCGGGCTGACCCGCGCGCAGATCGAAACCACCGGAGCCCGGCTGATCGCCGCCAAGTCCACGGTGGTGTGCTGGGCCATGGGCCTCACGCAGCACAAGCACTCCGTGGCCATGCTGCGCGACGTCGTCAACGTGCTCCTGCTGCAGGGCAATGTGGGCCGCCCCGGCGCCGGTGTCTGCCCGGTCCGCGGGCACTCCAACGTCCAGGGCGACCGCACCATGGGCATCTTCGAGCGCATGCCGGAGGCATTCCATGACAAGCTCGACGCCGAATTCGGCTTCGCTTCGCCGCGGCGCCACGGATTCGACACGGTCAACGCTATCCGGGCCATGCGGGATTCGAAGGTGCGGGTCTTCATGGCGATGGGCGGCAACTTCATCCGCGCCACCCCGGACTCCGCTGTCACCGAGGACGCGCTGCGCAATACCGAGCTCACGGTCCAGGTATCCACGAAGCTGAACAAGTCCCATCTGGTCCACGGCCGCCGGGCACTAATCCTGCCCGCACTGGGACGGACGGATCGGGACACCCAGGCCACCGGTGACCAGCGGGTCACGGTCGAAGACTCAATGAGCGCAGTCCACGCCTCCCAGGGCCGGCTGGAGCCGCCGGGACCGGAAGTCCGCTCGGAGGTGGCCATCGTGTGCGAGTTGGCTGAGCGCCTTTTCACCGGGGAGTCTGCACCGTACCGTGCGAATGCCCCGCAGCTGGACTGGATAGCCTGCCGTGCCGACTACTCCCTGATCCGCCGCCACATCGAAAACGTCATTCCAGGGTTTGAAGGCTTCGAATCCAAGATCAAGTACGGCGGCGGCGGATTCGTCCTGCCCAACGGACCTCGCGACGGCCGCCGGTTCGCCACGGCAACCGGCAAGGCGCGCTTCACGGCCAATGAACTGGACTATCCGAAGGTGCCGGAGGGCCGGCTGATCCTGCAGACCCTGCGCGCCCATGACCAGTACAACACCACTGTCTACGCCAAGGACGACCGGTACCGCGGCATCTACGGCGGACGCCGGGTGGTGTTCGTGAATGAGGTGGACCTTGCGGCAGCAGGCTTCAGGGACGGAGACATGGTGGACATGGTCTCCGAATACGAGGACGGCGTTGAACGCCGTGCCGAGTCCTTCCGGGCGGTCGCCTACAACACTCCCGTGGGATGCGCCGCCGCGTATTACCCGGAGGCGAACGTGCTGGTGCCGCTGGACTCCGTTGCCAAAGTCAGCGGCACCCCAACGTCCAAGTCGGTGATTATCCGGCTGGAGGCTGCTGCACCGGCCACGGCAGCGGCAGCGCACTAACGGCCTGGTCAGCGGTGCAGCCCTCTTCGGGCAGCACCATGACCGCGTCCGCTTCGGCCAGCCCGCGAAGCATGCCGGACCGGAAGTACTGCGAAGGAAACGCGCGCCCGTCCTGGATCCTGCAGGGAACCAGACGGGTGCGCCCGGGCAGCGGAGCCACATCGACGCCCGCCAGGACGTGGTAGTCCTTGCCTGCAGGGGCGCCGCGGAGTCCCTGCAGCAACGGCTCGAGCACCGTGAAGACAGCCATCATGGCCGCCAGCGGGTTACCGGGCAGCGCCACGACGAACCGGCCGTCCTGCAGCCGTGCCAACAGCGTCGGATGGCCGGGGCGCATCGCGATGCCGTCAATCAGGAGTTCGGCGTCCACCGCTTCCAGCGCCCTGCGCAGGTGGTCAGCGTCGGAAATCCCGGTTCCGCCGGTGGTCAGAAGCACATCGCCTGAGGACATGGCCAGTGAGTGCTCGTCCACGGCGTCGGTGCTCAGGGCGGCAATCACATCATCCAGGCGGTCCGGCAGCCGCTGCACCACATCCACGCGCCCGCCCAGCATCTCCACCAGCCGCGGCAGCTGGGGGCCGAACGTGTCACGGACCTGTCCGGAGTCCGGCAGTCCCGATTCGATGACTTCGTCCCCGGTGAAGAGCATGGAGACCCGCGGTGCCCGCAGCACCGGCAGCGTGTCGTGGCCGCATACTGCGGCCAGGGCGATGTGTGCCGGGTTAAGGACCGTGCCGGCCGGGATAGTCGTCTCTCCGGCTGCGGCTTCTTCGCCGGCGGGCCGGATGTGCTCCCCGAGGCGTGGTTCGTCTTCCCGTGCGGTGGCTGCACGGCGCAGCACCGCAGGATCTCCCGGAGTCAGGTCCCCGTTCTCTGTCCGCAGGACTGCCTCGGCACCCGCGGGCACCAGCCCGCCGGTCAGGATGGACACGGCTTCGCCCGCCTGCAGCGGCCGCCGGCCGGATTCCTTGTGGATCTGCCAGGGTTCGGGTTCGGGCTCAGGCACCACAATCGTCCACGGTTCCGGGCCGGCCACCGCCCATCCGTCCATGGCCGAGGAGGCATAGTGCGGCACCTGCTGGAGTGCGACGGCGTCGGACGCGAGCGTCTGCCCCAGCGCCTCGGCGAGGGGCACGGTTTCAAACGGAAGCGGACGCGCGGCTGCGTGCGCGGCCGTCCTCGCTTCCTTCCAGGAAGTATTGGGCTGCAGCGGCAGGATCACGGGCGCGGAACCGTTCACTTGGCCTCCCTCCGGCCGGCTTCGGCATCGCATTCCCGCTGGGCCGCCCGGATAGCTGCCCGCATGGCGACAGGCTCATCCGCCTGTCCGCTTCCGGCGGCGAGCCCTGCGGCGAGTCCGGCCACGAACGTCGTGAGGGGCGCGGCGGGACGGACCACGTTGTGGGCGGCTGCGGCCGCGAGGTCGAGTACGGCGTCGATGTCCACCTCTGTACCGTCAAGCTCGAAGGCCTGCAGCAAACGCTGCGTCCATTCCTCGAGTTCCTGTTGCTGGGTTCCCATGCTGGCTCCTTACTCCTTGGCTGCAGCTGCGGATCCGGATGATGGGGCGGCGGCGCGTGACCCGGACCGGATGCCCCATTTCACGGCATCGTCCCAAGTGTCCACGTCCGCGGTGCTTCCCTCCGGAACGGCAACCTCTCTCCACTGCACCCTAGCAAGCATGCTGAACATTGAGAGATTTGCCAGCGGTGCCGGCCCTCCGGCCACGGCCTCGAGAAGCGCATCGGTGCGGTAGAGGCCCGCAAGTGGCTGCGTTTTGCCGGCACCGTCCACGGCGAGCACGGAACAGCTGGGGTCCTCGTCCGCTGCACCGAGCAGCACGGGAACTGCGCGCGCCGCGTCCGGCATGTCGCAGGCAAGTACGAAGGTCCAGGGGCGGCGCGGTGCGCCGCTGCCGGCGGAGAAGCCGCCGAGGGCAGCAATTCCTGCCCCCACCGCGGCGGCAGGGCCGGAGAAGGGAGGATCCTCCCTGACCAGGACCGGGGTATACGAAGAAGGTGCGAGTATTCCCTCCAGCGACGGCGGCCCCGCAACGGCCACGCAAACCGCCTCCTGGACGGCCCGCAGGGTGCGTTCCAGCAGGGTCTCGCCTCCAACCCTGAGTTCTGCCTTCGGCACACCGCCCAGGCGTGAGGAGCGGCCGCCGGCCAGGATGACGGCGTCGTATCCTCTCAGTTTCGGGCCGCTCATGCAGCCGTATCCCCGAGGAACGGGCTCCACTGGGCGGCCGGCTGTTCCAGCTCACGGATCTGCCAGCGGGTCCCGTGCGGCGCCCGAGGAGTAAAGCGCAGCTTCCAGCCAAGCTGGTTCAGGGTCCTGTCTCCCTTTTTGTTATTGCAGCGCAGGCAGCATGCCACCATGTTTTCCCAGCTGTCCTCTCCCCCGCGGGATTTGGGGACCACATGGTCCACGGTTGCTGCGGCCTTTCCGCAGTACGCGCAGGAGTGGCTGTCCCGGCGGAGCACTCCCCTGCGGGTTGCCACACTCGAATCCCGGTAGGGAATGTTGACGTACCGGTTCAGCAGGATGACGGACGGGCGCCCGAACACATCGCCGGGACCTACCACCGGGTCACCGCTCTCGGCCAGGACACTCGCCTTTCCGGCAAGAACGAGCACCAGCGCGCGCCGGAAAGTGACCACAGCCAGCGGTTCATAGCCCGCGTTCAGAACCAGGGTTCGCATGCACGTTCCTCTTCGCCTGCCCGCCGCCGGCAAAACAACGTCCACCGGCCCAGCGGTACTTCGAATGTTCACTGCAAGGGTAAGCCGCCGGGGCCGTTCCCGCCATTAAAGGGGTCCGAGTTGGCCTGATCGCGCCGGGCCGCCGTCCTGCAGGCGCCGGATAGGACCTTGCCGGAACGGCAGAAGGGCCCTGCCGTTCCCGGCAAGGCCCTTCTCTGTGTCATTCGTGCGTCTTAGCCGCCGACGCGGATGTAAACTCCGCCGGAACCGAGCTCAGCAGGTGCAACCACGGTCTGGTTTCCGAAGAAACCGCCATGGACGGCCTGGCCGTTGCCCACGTAGACAGCGATGTGGGCCATGCCCATGCCGCCGTCAGCGTAGTAGATCAGGTCACCGGGAATTGCTTCCGCGGCGCTGACCGTCCGGCCCAGGGAAAGGTAACCGGCAGGCCAGCCGTGGTAGTTGATGCCCGCTGCGGCCAGCGCGTTGGTGGCAAGCATGGTGCAGTCCTGCATGACGCCCAACTGGGCATACGCAGCTGCGGCGATGGTTGCCGCGACGCCTGAGGAAGACGCGGCGGGTGCAGCAGCCGGTGCAGCCTGGGCTGCGGCCGGTGCTGCGGCAGTGTTGGCTGCAGCAGTGTCGCCAGCAGCGGTGCTGTTGTCCGCAACTGTTTCCTGTACGGCCGGAGTGTTCACTTCCTGGGACTGGACGGTGACCTCGGGAGCCACCGTTACGCCCGGAACGGGAGTGAGCGTCAGGTTGGGTCCGATTGCATCGGCCGGAACCTGGAGCGGGATGGAGGACAGATCCAGCTTGCTGGTCTGCACATCGCGTGAGATTTCCGGTCCGGCCGCGTTTGCGGCAACGCCGGTGCTCAGGACGAGGCCGGAAGCAGCTGCGATCACTGCTGCCTGACGGCCAACGGTACCTGCGTTGCTGACGGCATCGGCAAGAGCGGTCAGGGACGCGTTTCGCTGCACGGGCGCGCGGTGGCGCGCACGCTCAGTTGACGTGGTCATTTTTCTCCGTTGTTTCTGGAAACTGAGCGATTAGCTGACGCGGACGAAGCTTGCGCCCGGCAGGTCAGACAGGGAGTGCAGGCCGGTGTTCATGCCGTTCAGGCCACCGCTGATGACCTGGCCGTTACCGACGTAGATAGCAACGTGGCCGCCGGTGATAACGAGGTCGCCGGCCTGGGGGCTGCCGACAACGGTGCCGTAAGCGAAGAACTGGCCGGGAGCCAGGTCGCCAACAGACTTGCCAACCGAGCGCAGTGCCTTCTCGACCATGGCGGTGCAGTCCTGTGCCACGCCAATCTGGGAGTAAGCGGATGCGACCAGGCCGGCGGCAACGCCGCTGGCGGCTACGGGAGCGGAGGAGGCGGTGGTGACCTCGCCGGCAGCCGGAGCGGCCGGGGCAGCGGCCGGAGCGGCCTGGGCGGGAGCTGCGGCCTGCTGTGCGGCGGCGGCCTGCTCCTGTGCTGCTGCGGCAACAGCTGCGGCTTCTTCAGCGGCAGCCTGCTCGGCAGCGGCGATCTGTGCGCGGGTCTCGGCTCCGGAAACGGAACCGGCCAGCGGCTGGACCGGAAGTTCGAACGGTGCCTGCTCGGAAACCGTCACGGTTCCGTTCGAGGTCACAACGTTAAGGGGGGTGGATTCAAGGGCCTGGCGGTCGGTCGAGACCGGGGCTGCCTGGGCCGGCATACCTGCGGCCAGGACGAGGCCGGAAGCAGCGACGACGACGGCGGCCTGGCGACCTACGGAGCCTGCGTTGGCGGTAACAGCTTTGGACAGCGCGGTAAACGGAGTTACCGGCGCAGTGGCGGCACGACGGCGGCCGGAATTGACTGATGACACAGTTTTGCCTCTCCCAATGCCTACGAGGTGAGCTGTCGGATTCGGATGGGAGTCACCCGGTTGCTGGACTGCTAGGTCCGGCAACTTAACCCCAAGGGCTTCTTACGAAACCCGAAATTGGTTCCCCCGCCTCTGCCATGCGATTTTGCGAACGGATCTCGGACAGTGGCAGAGCTCGGCAATCTGTTCGAGAGTGTCTGATCTTTGGCGAATCAGGCACGGTGACGAGAATATAACAACATCACTGAAATGTCACGCTCAGGTCACGAAAGCGTGTTGGAGCGGTCACAACCAGCCCAGGGGGTCGACGGGAGTGCCGTTTACGAGTACTTCGAAGTGCAGATGGCAGCCGGTTGAAGCGCCCGTGGTGCCGCTGGCACCCACCAGATGGCCGCGCTCCAGGGTGTCCCCAACGGAGACACTGATGGCGGAGAGATGGTTGTAGGTGGTTTCAACGCCGTTACCGTGATCCACCACAACGCGGTTGCCGCCGCCCAGTGCATGCCAGCCGGCTGACTTCACCGTGCCGGCCGCAGCCGCGGTCACTTCGGTGCCGCATGCTGCGGCGAAGTCCTGGCCCGTGTGCAGTTCCCCGGCGGTGCCGGTAATGGGACTGACCCGGTAGCCGAAGGAGGACGTCTGGACCAGGTCCGAACTCAGCGGGGTGGCCAGCGTTCCCTTGGCCGCGGCCGGGATCACGTCCGTACCGGCCACGGTCAGGCTGCGGAGCTTGGCATCCGGATCAAACTTGGAGCTCAGTGCGGTCCGCTCGAAGTCCAGGACAGCGTTGGCGTCCGCGGAGACCGGGTCTGCGGCAACCGGCTGCGGCTCGACAGCCGGATCGGTGGCTGCCGCCGTCGTCGGTACCGCTACCGTCAGCACCAGCCCGGAGGCGGCAGCGGCAATGGCGAACTTCTGGGCAGCTCCGCCGATGGGGCGGTGTACGGGTTCGGCGCGGCGCCTTCCGGTGGTCCGGACGGCGGTGCGTGGGCGCAGTTCAGCAGCTGGCGATTCAGCCCTGCGCCTGCCCGAAGCAGCATGCTTCGACAAGTGTTTCCCTCTCTAACAAGCCTGCGAAGTTAGCTGTCGGATTCGAGTAGAGAAACTCGGCCCACGACGCACGTACAGTCCGGTGAGGATTGTGCCGTGCTGCTCGAAGGGCTTCACCCCAAGACAGTAATACTGCCGGTTGGTGGGTCCTCCGCCCCTGCCCGCGAACGGTTGCACCTGCGGTCCAGTGGCAGGGTTAGGCTGTTGGACCGGTGAACGGTGTTGTTGCTGTAGTCAGATGCCACTATAGGGGAAAAAGCCCAAAAGATACCATTCCGTTATCTGGAGCGGCGGCAGGTCACGAAGCGGGCGCGGAGACAAACACGTGCGAAGCCACTTCCGCGGGCAGTTCCAGGGCACCCTCGATGCCCGGCACGCGGACGGAGATGTAGCCTCCCACCACCTCGGCGGTGATGGTGGCACCCGGACGCAGGCCGGCTTCGTCGAGCTGGGTCAAGAGCTCCGGATCCACCTGGATCGGTTCGGCCAGGCGTTCAAGGAGCATTGGCTGACCGGCGCTGACCTCCGATACAGCGGAGAGCAGGTCCCGGTACGGAGTAAGCGGCTGGAGTGCTGCCTCCCCGCCAAGGGCTTCCAGGCCCGGAATCGGATTGCCGTACGGGGACTCCGTGGGCTTACCCAGCAGGTCATACAGCCGGCGCTCCACCCGCTCGCTCATGACATGTTCCCAGCGGCAGGCCTCGTCGTGGACATAGGCCCAGTCCAGGCCGATCACGTCTGCCAGCAGGCGCTCAGCGAGGCGGTGCTTGCGCATGACTTCGGTGGCGCGCCGCCGTCCAAGGTCCGTCAGTTCAAGCTGACGGGTACCGGAGACCACCACCAGCCCGTCCCGTTCCATCCGGCCAATGGTCTGGGAAACGGTGGGACCGGAGTGGCGCAGGCGCTCGGCGATCCGGGCCCGCAAAGCCACGATGTTCTCTTCTTCCAGCTCAAGGATCGTCCGAAGATACATCTCAGTTGTGTCGATGAGGTCCGTCATGACCAGCCACTCCTAGCAATCGTGCAAAAGAGAATCACCACAGCGGCGCAGAACGCGCCGGCAGTTTTGTTTCCACGTTAGCCCATGGCCGCAAACCCGGCTGAATTACCGCATCTGCTGATCCCGTGCCCGAGGGCCGGTCATAAATAGGACCGGGACGGGCACGGGGTGTTGAATGGAAGGGTACGTGAAGCACCCTGCCAACCCGCTTGGAGCATACAGAAATGGGCGATACCGCCGTTACGATTCCCGCTGAACTTCTCCCCAGGGACGGGCGCTTCGGAGCCGGTCCTTCCAAGGTCCGTCCGGAGCAAATCCAGGCGCTGTCCGACGCCGGAACCAAGCTGCTCGGAACATCCCACCGCCAGGCCCCGGTCCGGAACCTTGTGGGAAGCGTCCGCGAAGGCCTCTCCCACCTCTTCTCCGCGCCTGAGGGCTACGAAGTTGTCCTCGGCGTCGGCGGTTCCACTGCCTTCTGGGACATTGCGTCCTTCGGCCTGGTGGAGAATAAGGCCCAGCACCTGTCATTCGGCGAATTCGGCTCCAAGTTCGCCGCGGCCACCAACAAGGCACCGTTCCTTGCCGCATCCAGCATCATCAAGGCCGAGCCGGGCACGCGTCCCGAGGCGGTTGCCGAAGAGGGCGTGGATGTCTACGCCTGGCCCCAGAACGAAACATCCACCGGTGTGGCCGCTCCGGTCCGCCGCGTTGCAGGCGCCGACGAAGGTTCGCTGGTCCTGATTGACGCCACTTCCGCTGCCGGCGGCCTGGACGTGGACCTCGCGGAGTCTGACGTGTACTACTTTGCTCCGCAGAAGAACTTCGCTTCCGACGGCGGACTGTGGCTGGGCATGTTCTCCCCCGCAGCGCTTGAGCGCGCCGCGCGGATCAATGCCTCCGACCGCTGGATCCCGGATTTCCTGAACCTGCAGACCGCTGTGGACAACTCCCGGCTGAACCAGACGTACAACACGCCCTCGCTCTCCACCCTGGTAACCCTGGATGCGCAGATTCAGTGGCTGAACTCCAACGGCGGGCTCGGTTTCGCTGCGGCCCGCACTGCGGACTCCGCAGGCCGAATCTACTCGTGGGCGGAAAAGTCCAGTGTGGCTTCGCCGTTTGTCAGCCGCCCGGAGGACCGCTCCAACGTCATCGCCACCATCGACTTTGACGAGTCCATTGACGCGGCGGCCATCGCCAAGACGCTGCGTGCCAACGGCATCGTGGATGTGGAGCCCTACCGGAAGCTGGGACGCAACCAGCTGCGGATCGCTACGTTCGTTGCCATTGAGCCGGACGACGTCAGTGCCCTGCTGCAGTGCATCGACTACGTGATCGAGCACTCCTAGCCGATCCGCCCGGGCCTGCGTAAGGCCGCAGAGAGGACCCTGGCCCCGCTAGCGCGGGCCGGGGTCCTCTTGTGTCAGGTCCGCGGTGTCCTCGCTGGCGCTGCTCGTCAGGTAAAGGCGCCGGCGCATGGAGCGGTCGTAATGCAGCCGCAGGTGGTGTGAACGCCAGGCCCAGACAAGGCCAATCACGGCGGTGACCAGGCCGGAGGCCGCAGCGACGCCCAGGCTCCAGCGGGGGCCGAACGCGTTGGAGACCCATCCCACAATTGGGGCGCCCAGCGGAGTGCCGCCCAGGAAAATCGCGAAGTAGAGCGCCATGACCCGGCCCCGCATCACCGGCGTGGTGGTGGTCTGGACGTAGGCGTTGGCGCTGGTCATCAGGGTCAGTGCGAACAGTCCCACCGGGATGAGGGACAGCGCGAAGATCCACAGGTTCGGTGACAGTGCGGCGATCAGGCAGGCAACGCCGAAGGCGCCGGCCGCACCGAAGATGAACCGCAGCCGCGGTTTGTCCCGGCGGGCTGAAAGCAGCGCACCGGCAACCGAGCCGATGGCCATGATGGAGTTCAACAGGCCGAAGATTCCGGCGTCCTGGCCGAATTCGGTGCGGGCCATCGCCGCGATGTACACCGCGAAGTTCAGCCCAAAGGTACCCACTATGAAGATGGCCAGCAGGACCATGATGAGGTCCGGCCGGTACCTCACGTACTTCAGGCCGGCCCGGATCCTGCCCTTGCCCGGCGGTGCCTTGGGCAGCACGCGCAGCTCTGCGGACCGCATCTTCAGCAGCGCCAGCACCATGGCGGCGAAGGTCACGGTGTTAATGAGGAAGACCCATCCCGGGCCTACGGCCACGGTCAGCAGGCCCGCTGCCGCCGGACCCACCATGCGGGCGCCGTTAAAGGAGGCGCTGTTGAGCGCGACGGCGTTGGGCAGGTTCTCTTCGCTGACCACCTCGGAGACAAAGCTCTGGCGGGCCGGCGCATCGATGGCCGAGACCACGCCCAGGGCCAGCGCGAAGGCATAGACATGCCACAGTTCGGCGTGGCCGGAGAGCACCAGCAAACCCAATCCAGCGCCCAGGGCGGCCATGGCCACCTGCGTAGTGAGCAGGACCTTCCGCCGGTCATAGGTATCTGCGACCAGTCCTGCCCAGGGTGCAAGCAGCAGTTGGGGGCCCAGCTGGAGCGCCATGACGACACCCATCGCAGCGGCATCCTGGTTGGTCAGGATGTCATAGACCAGCCAGTCCTGCGCGGTGCGCTGCATCCAGGTTCCGATGTTGGAAACCAGTGCTCCGAGGAACCAGATGCGGTAGTTGAAGATGCGGAGGGAACGGAACATGAGGGTTCACTTCTCCCTTCCGGGATCGTGAACCGCGTTCCGTGCACTCACTGCTTAGTCGTCCTCCGTTGCCGCAGGCGTGGCTGCGGATTCTTCCTCCGGCGCAGCCGCCGCCGCTTCCCGTTCCTTCTCTGCTTCCTGCGCTGCCACGTCTTCCGGACGGACACGCATGGACCACGGCACCCATTCCGGAGCCAGGACGGCCTCCGCCGAGGGCAGCAGTCCCACTTCACAAACCGTCGCGGCCTTGCCGCGGGGAACCCGGGCCACGGTGGCGAACCATTCCCACCCGCGGTAGCCGGGCCGATTGGCCCGGAACCGGTGGGTTACCAGCCGGTCCGCGTCGGGAACGGCACTGACCCACTCCCCTATCTGTTCTTCCGGCACTACTTCCAGCAGGCCGGCGCGGGCCGTCGCCACGGCAGCGGCAAGTACCGCGTCCGGCTTGGACGGCTTGCGCGGAGGCTTCCGCGCGGCAGCAGGCTTCGGCGTCTCTTGGGTATCGCTCGCTTCGGTGGTTTTCACTCGGTGGTTCTGTCCCTATGCATCAAGGTCGTCTGCAACAGCCCGCAGCACCGCAGCCACCTTGGTTGCATGCTTCTTCTCCGGGTACCGGCCCCGGCGCAGTCCATTGGAGATGCCATCCAGCAGTTTAATGAGGTCTTCGGTGATGACGGCCATGTCATCCGCGGGCTTGCGGGTGGCCTTCGCCACCGACGGCGGGGCCTCCAGGATGCGGGCAGAGAGCGCCTGCGGGCCGCGGCGTCCGTCTGCGACGCCGAATTCCATCCGGGTCCCGGGCTTCACCTCGCTGACACCAGCGGGAAGCGCAGAAGCATGCAGGAAGACTTCCTGGCCGTCGTCAGTGGCCAGGAATCCGAATCCCTTGCCAGTGTCGAACCACTTGACCTTGCCGATGGGCACTTCGCTTACCTCGTTCTTAGGTGTCGGGTGCGGGCTTTCGACCGCATCTGGTGATGAAAGGGGTGTTACGTCCGCGCGTATCCGTCTTCCGGAGTCCAGTCGGACCGGCGGCGGACGCCTGTTGAGATACTACGGGGAAGAGTCTTCCCTTTAGAATATCCCGAGCCCCCTAATGCTGGGCCCGCCCCACTTTGGGCTGGCCGGTTTTTAGCTGTTAGCGTTAAAGACCATGGAGCACCTGGGCCCTCACCACGCAGATTCAGCAGACGGCACCGCCGCGCAGGGCACAGCACGTAAGAAGCGCTCACCCCTCCGCCTGCCGGCAGGCATACTGGCCGCAGCTCTTGCCGTGGCCGGCGTCGGAAGCCTTGCCGCCCTGTTGCTGGAGGCACTTCGCGGAGAGGCAGTCTGGCCCGGATTCGCTGCGGGCGCGTTCTACTGCCTGCCCCTGGCCTTCCTCATGATGGCGGGGCTGGTAATTGACTCAATCGTGCGGCGGCGCCGGGGTTAACCCGTTTGTTTTCGGTGCCACTCGGGTAACGTATTGGACGATGTCCGCGATCCGAGCCTTGGCCGAAGACCTTGAAGCGCGCAGTGACGAACAACTGCGTGAACTCCTCCTCGCCCGGCCGGACCTGGCGCTTCCTCCGGTGCCGGATTTCCAGGCGCTGGCAGCCCGGGCCTCAACGCGCATCAGCGTACAGCGTGCGCTCGAAAAACTCACGGCACCCCAGCTCCAGGTACTCGAGGCACTGGATCTGACCACCAACGAAGACTCGCACCTGAGCACCACCGCGTCCTGGCTCAAGGCATCCATTTCCGGATCTACCATCAAGGCGCTGGACGCGATCCTCGGCTACCTCCACAGCCTTGCCCTGCTGCGCCGGGCTACGCCGCATCCCGGAGCTCCAAAAGCCGACGCCGGACGCCGGTTCTACCTCCCGGTTTCGGTTATGGGCGAAGCGCTGGGTGCCTACCCGGCCGGCCTTGGCCGGCCCTATTCCACCTTGGCCGCGCAGCAGCCGGACTTCGGACAGCGCCTTGTGGGAATAGTCGAAGGGCTGCGCCAGCGTGGCCTTCCCATCGAAAAGGCAGACACGCCCTCCACGGCGGCGCACTCGCTGCATCATCTGGTCTCGGATCCTGCCGGGTGGGAGGCCCTGCTGGCCGATGCCCCTCCGCAGACCAATGAACTCCTCCGCCGCTTCAAGTACTCGCCGGTGGGAACCATTCCGCGCAGGGCTGCCATTAGCCGTGCCGTCCTGGAGAATCCCGCCCCCACACCCGTGGAGTGGCTGGTGGCGCACGGTCTCCTGGTGCCGCTGGATGCCCTGCACGTTGAACTTCCCCGGCCGGTGGGACAGGCGTCCCGCGGCCATGTGATCGTTTCCGATTTCCAGTTGGATCCCGTTCCCCCAACGCCGCGCCCGGTGCCGCAAGCCCTGCGGGACAACGCGGCCTTCGGTGCCGTGGCGGAAACCCTGCGGCTCGTTACCGAACTGCTGGCCCTCGCTGCCGAAGCACCGATCGGCACGCTGCGGTCCGGCGGGGTCGGGGTGCGTGAGGTCCGCCGCGTCTCTGAGGCCCTGCGGCTGGATGGAACCGCTACCGCCTGGCTGCTTGAGCTGGCCGCGTTGTCCGGGCTCCTGGTCCTGGACGCGGCAACGTCCCGCTGGGGCACCGCGGAAAGCGAATGGCACACTCTGGACCGGGAGCTGCAGTGGCAGCACCTGGTGCGTGCCTGGCTCGAGGCAGAGCGGGCGCCTTCACTTGTTGGCGGACCACTGCCAGGGGGAGGATCCGTCAACGCACTGGCTGCCGAACTGTCCCGCCCTGATGCGCCGCTGGTCCGCCGTCGAATGCTGGAAATGCTCTCGTCCCTCGCCGCCGAGGAAACCGTGGAGGAAGGCCAATCCGGCGCCTATGACGCTGAGGACCTGATCAGCGCGCTGACCTGGTACCAGCCGCGGTTGCAGCGCCGCTTCGCCCGGCTTGTGCCCGGCATCCTGAAGGAAGCCGCGCAGCTGGGACTGCTGGGGTCCGGGGCCATGACCGAGCTTGGCCACGCCGTCGCCGCAGGAGATATGGACCGCGCCGTGGACCGGCTTCGGGCGGCGCTGCCCGAGCCGCTGAGTTCCTTCCTGCTGCAGGCCGACCTCACGGCCGTCGCTCCGGGCTACCTCGATCCCAAGGTTGCCCGGCAGCTGGCCCTGCTGGCAGACGCCGAGGGACAGGGGCCGGCAACGATCTACCGTTTCTCCGCGAACTCGGTGCGCCGCGCGCTGGACGCGGACATGGACGCGGCGTCGATCCTTGAGTTCCTGGCACATTACTCCGCCACCGAAGTGCCGCAGCCCCTGCGCTACCTCGTGGAGGACACCGCAGCCCGGCACGGACGCATGCGCATCGGCGCAGCGTGGTCCTACCTGCGCAGCGACGATGAACCCGGGCTGAACGCCCTGATGGCCGATCCCCGGGCCGCCGTGTTGGGCCTGACCCGCCTTGCGCCCACCGTGATCGCCTCCGCGGCGACGCCGCAGGAACTCGCGCTGGCTATCCGCAACCTGGGCTACGCGCCGGTCATGGAGGGGCGCGCCCGTGAAGCGTCCGGTTCCCATGCCCGGCCGCCTGTCCCTGCGCCGTCGTCATCCGCCACGCGCGTCAACCAGTGGGAACTCACCGAGGAAGACCTCGAGGCGCAGCTCGCTGCGCTGCGCGGGCGCGGCCCCGCCGTGGCCGCCAAGCCGGACGAATCGGTTCCCCTCGTGGGGCTGGAGACCCTCCGCAAGGCCATCCGCACCAAGAGCTCCGTCCGGATGGGTGTGGTGGACAGCCAGGGGAATGAACGCCAGGAGATCTTCGTTCCCCTATCTGTCAGCGACGGGCGGGTGCGGGTCTTCGACCCCCGCCGGGACGTTGAACGCGTAGTGTCGATACATCGGATAATGGATGTGGAAATAGTGGAGGGCAGCCCAGCACATGGTTGACGGACCGTTGATCGTCCAAAGCGACAAGACCATCCTGCTGGAAGTGGACCACCCCTCGGCCGTTGAGGCCAGGCACGCGATCGCAGCGTTCGCTGAACTCGAGCGGGCCCCCGAGCACATCCACAGCTACCGGCTGACGCCCCTGGGGCTCTGGAACGCGCGGGCCGCCGGGCTGGACGCCGAACAGGTGCTCAATACCCTGCTCACGTACTCCCGTTTTCCGGTGCCGCACACGCTCCTGGTGGACATTGAAGAAACCATGTCCCGCTACGGGCGGCTGCGGCTGGAAAAGGACCCCCAGCACGGGCTGGTTCTGCGCACCAATGACTACCCCGTCCTCGAGGAAGTCCTGCACGCCAAGAAGATCCAGCCGCTGCTCGGTCCGAGGATCGACGGCGAGACCGTGGTAGTGCAGTCCGCGATGCGCGGCCAGCTAAAACAGCTTCTGCTGAAGCTGGGCTGGCCGGCGGAAGACCTGGCCGGGTACGTGGACGGAACACCACATCCGATCCTGCTGGATGAAGACGGCTGGGCGCTGCGCCCCTACCAGAAGCTGGCCACGGAGAACTTCTGGGCCGGCGGGTCCGGAGTCGTGGTCCTGCCCTGCGGTGCCGGCAAGACACTCGTCGGCGCTGCCGCCATGGCCACCAGCTCCACCACCACCCTGATCCTGGTTACCAACACCGTTTCGGCGCGGCAGTGGAAGGACGAGCTCCTCAAGCGCACGTCGCTCACCGAAGACGAGATCGGCGAGTACTCCGGCGCCGTCAAGGAAGTCCGTCCGGTCACCATCGCCACGTACCAGGTACTCACGCTCAAGCGCGGAGGTCTGTATCCGCACCTCGAACTGCTGGACGCCAATGACTGGGGCCTGATTATTTACGATGAGGTGCACCTGCTCCCGGCACCGATCTTCCGTATGACGGCAGACCTGCAGGCCCGCCGCCGCCTGGGCCTGACTGCAACACTGGTGCGCGAAGACGGCCGCGAGGGCGAAGTGTTCTCGCTGATTGGCCCCAAGCGCTACGACGCCCCCTGGAAGGACATCGAAGCGCAGGGCTACATTGCACCGGCGGAGTGCATTGAGGTCCGGGTTGACCTGCCGCGGGATGAGCGCGTTGCCTATGCCATGGCCGAGGACGGGGACAAGTACCGTCTGTGTTCCACGTCGGAGACGAAGTCCAAGGTGGTTCAGGACCTGGTGCGGCGGCATGAAGGGGACCAGGTCCTGGTGATCGGGCAGTACATCGATCAGCTGGATGAGCTGGCGGAGCGGCTGGAGGCACCGGTGATCAAAGGTGGAACGCCTGTCAAGGAACGCCAGCGCCTCTTCAGCGACTTCCGCGAAGGGAAGCTGAAGACCCTGGTTGTGTCCAAGGTGGCCAACTTCTCCATCGACCTGCCGGAAGCCTCGGTAGCCATCCAGGTCTCGGGGTCCTTCGGTTCCCGCCAGGAGGAAGCCCAGCGGCTGGGCCGCCTGCTGCGTCCGAAGGCCGACGGCCGGGCCGCACACTTTTACACCGTCGTCGCGCGGGACACCCTGGACCAGGACTTCGCTGCGAAGCGCCAGCGCTTCCTGGCGGAGCAGGGCTACGCCTATTCCATCCAGGACGCCGCGGATATCGAAAAGCCCGCCTAACCGAGGCACCGGATTTCCCGTCCCGCCTCATGCGTCCCGGCAGCGTCACATAATGGCGCCCGCGGATTGGCAGCGGATATCTTGAAAATGCTTCCGGGCGCGCTTCCGCGCGGCTTCGGGCATCCACGTCCCGCCGAGCCGGATCCTGCCACATGCCGCACTTCGCCGTAGTCCCGGGCCCCCCGCGCCCGAATCCGCTCGTTCTCTCCCGCGCCAGGCTGCTCCGCGCGCTCGACGACGCCGCTGCTGCGCCGCTGACGATCCTGCGCGCTCCGGAGGGCGCTGGTAAAACCACTCTTCTCCAGGACTGGACCGCTGCACGGGAGCGGACTGCAGCCTGGGTTTCGGCCCGAAGGAGCCCGCTGGCTCCCGCGGAACAGTCCGCCGGCCCGTCCGCCGCCTTCCTCGCCGCGCTGCTTGCCGGGGCGTTCGATGTACAGGACCCGGAAGAGGCGGTCCTGGTTGAGGAGGTGGCACGGGAGGCGGCCGACGGCGCTGGGCTCGGTTCCGTGCTTCCCCGGCTGGCACATCTGGCTGCCAGGAACCTGCTGATCCTGGAGGACCTCCATCTCGCCACCGGCTTCCCGGCTGAGGACCTGCTGCTGGACCTCCTGCGAGCGATGCCCGGCCTGCGGATCATAGCCAGCACGGCGTCCCTGGGGAGTATCGAAGTGCGCAGGCCGCTTCTCGAACTGGACATCGCGGTGATCGGTCCGGCGCAGCTGGCGTTCACCACGGAGGAATGCGAACACGCCCTGGCCGGTACCACGCTGCAGGACCAGGCGGAGGAGGTCCAAAGACTGACCGGCGGACTGCCGCGCTGGGTTCGATTTTTGGTCCTCTCCTCCTCCGCCGCTGCGCGCAGCCGTCCGGGACGGCAGCTTTCCGCCGTGCTGGACGCCGGGGCTGCGGACCTCGCTGCTCTGTTGTCCCCGCCCGCTGTCTCCGCCGGATTCGCCGAGTTCCTGCTGGGTGCCTGCGTGCCGGAGGAGCTGCCTGCCGCCCTGGCAGCCCGTATAGGCGGCGTGCAGGACGTGGAGGAGATGCTCAGCGACGCTGAACAAAGAGGCTTCCTCACCCGCACAGCCGACGGCGGCGCCGCGGTAATCCCGCTCCTGCGCCGCGCCGTCCTGGCCAGTGCGGGTAAGACGTCCCCGGCACCTCTGCACGCCCTGCAAGAACTCTGCGGACGGTATTTCCTGGCGCAGGGACAGCCCCTTGTAGCGCTTCGCCACGCTATGGCGGTGGATAGCCTGGACCTGGCCACGGACGTCATCCGTCACCATGCCCTGGAGCTGTTCACGTTTCACGGTCCCGAGACGAGGAAGCTCCTGGAAGGCGTTTCCCTGCGCCGGCTGGCCCGGCATCCGGCTCCCGCCCTTGCCCTCGCTGTCCTCTACAACTCCTCAGCTTTTCGCCGCATTCGCGGTGCGGAACTGGCAACCCTGGCGATGTCCGGCGCACGGGCCATCTTCCGGTCCATGCCCGCAGCCGAGCGGTTGCTGCTCATCCTGGTTGAGGCAGTCACCCTTCGCGGGAGCGGCCAGATAGATAAGTCAGCGGCCCGCGCAAGGACCGGGCTGCAGACCTACCTGGAAATGCCGCTGGCCGAACGCGAGAGGATCGGCCCGCTCGAATCCGTCGCCATCGCGCACCTGGGAATCTCACTGTGGCGGGACGGGGCCACGGAGGAAGCCGAAAACGCGTTCACACGGGCGGCTTCACTGGCAGCGGCGCAGCACCAGCCGGACTATGAAGGCTACTACCACTCCCTCAGCGCCTGCATCCTGGCCGGCCGCGGTGACCTGACCGGCGCTGCCCAGTTCCTGCAGCGCTGCAGCAACCTGGGCTGGGGCAGCGGCGAACTGCATCATTATTCGGTAACGCCCCTTCGGCTGGCCCAGGCGATGACCGCGCTGGAGGTTGGGGAACCCGCTGCCGCCAAAGCAGCCCTGTCCGGCGTCCTGGACCAGGCAGACACCATGGAACTGTGGCCGCGGGTCAGATACCTGGACGCCCTCGCTGACCTGGCTGCAGGCAACCCGGCACCGGCCGCTGCACGGCTTGAAGAAGTCCTCGCCAACAAGTCCGGGCTTCCGCCCATCAGCGGGCCCGAACACGCGCTGCTGGTCCGGGCGCAATCACTCCTGTTGCTGGCGGGCGGGCTGCCGGGCCGAGCCCTGGCTGCAGCCCAAAGCCTGCCCACCCCCGAACGGGACATGGTGACGGCACGTATCCATCTCGCAACCGGACAGGCCGGCAAGACCCTCAGCACCGTTATCCGGTCTGGCGCCGGTGGTTCGCTCCGTGAGCAGGCAGAGGTGGCAGGACTGTCGGTTGCTGCCCGTCTGCAGCTGGAATCCGGGTTGGCACCGGGGGTGAAACTGGAGCTTGCCCGTTTGTCGGTGCTGTACCGGGAGCACGGCCTCAGGCTGTCCACGGCACTCCTGCCCGCAGCGGATCTTGAACGCGTTCGGAACGCCGCCGCGGCAACCGGGCACGACGTCGGGCTGGACCCCTTTCCGAAGAACGTCATTAACAGCACGGCGGGCATGCCTGACCTGACACCCCGTGAGCTGGCGATCCTGAACTCGCTGGTCCGGTCGGGTTCCCTCGCTGAGATAGCAGGCATGCACTTCGTTTCAGTAAACACGGTCAAATCGCAGCTCCGCGGGCTCTACCGCAAGATCGGTGTCGCCGGCCGGGACGAGGCTGTGAATGAGGCGCTGCGCAGGGGCCTGCTCTAGCCGGGAATCCAGGCTCCGCCAAACGAAGCCTGGATTCCCGCAGGCGGCCTCCGGGCGTTGGGGTACCGGGTTGCCGCTGTGTGCCGGGGGGCGCCGGGTTGGGGTCCGGCCGCGCTCCGGCGGTTCTGGGGTCAGGCGCTGGTTGCAGCCTGGGGTGGCGGAGTCTCCTGCGGCCGGTAAAAGCTCACGGGCCAGTGTCCGGCGATCACGGCACGTACCGGGGCAGTCCCCAGCGGTCCAGCCTCGGCGGCCCCACCGTCGCGAACCGCCGGTCTGGCCGCGGAGAGCCCGTCCAGGGGCAGCACCGCCCCGGCGTCGTCTTCGGCCCGAGGGACCAGGCGGTGCCTGTACCCAGGCGAAGTTCCCAGCATCTGTTTTCCGCTTTCTCCGGTACGTCCGCGCTTGCGCTTTCACCCAATACTCTCGTTCGGCGGGTATCGAGTGTCCGGATCAGGCAGGGTTTCATCCTGCACTTCACCCCACCCGGCTGGCTCAAAGCTCCCGCTATCCATCCAGCAGACGCTGAGTTAGCATTCAGGGAACCATCAGCCAAATGCTAGAAACTAGGACACGTGACTAAATCTGCTCCTGAGGCCAGGCTCCTTGTTGTCGATGATGAACCCAACATCCGTGAGCTGCTCTCGACGTCGCTGCGCTTTGCCGGCTTCGACGTCGTAGCTGCGGGTAACGGCCGGGAAGCCCTGGCCGCAGTTGATGAGCACAGTCCGGATCTGGCTGTGCTGGACGTGATGCTGCCGGATATGGACGGCTTCACGCTGACCCGCCGGCTGCGCGCGGCGGGACGCCACTTCCCGGTGGTGTTCCTGACGGCCCGGGACGATACCGAAGACAAGGTCACCGGCCTCACCGTGGGCGGGGATGACTACGTCACCAAGCCATTCAGCCTCGACGAGGTTGTGGCCCGGATCCGAGCCGTCCTGCGACGCACCCAGCCCCTCGATGACGACGACGCCGTGATCCGGGTAGAAGACCTGGAGCTCGACGACGATGCGCACGAGGTGCGGCGCGGCGGCGTCACGATCGAACTGTCCCCCACCGAGTTCAAGCTGCTCCGCTACCTGATGCTGAACCCCAACCGGGTCCTTTCCAAGGCGCAGATCCTCGACCACGTGTGGGAGTACGACTTCAACGGCGATGCGTCGATTGTCGAGTCCTACATCTCCTACCTTCGCCGTAAGATCGACAGCAGCCCGGATGCCCCCGCCCTGATCCAGACCAAGCGCGGCGTGGGTTACCTGCTGCGCACGACGGAGAAGCGCTAAGCCTTGCTCCGCCGCTGGAAGTCCGCCTCGCTGCGTTCGCAGCTGGTGGTCATCATGGCCGTACTGATGGTGGTGACCGTCACCATCACGGGCCTCGCCACCATCTATGTCCTGCGCCAGATCCTCATCAGCCGCCTGGATACCGATATCCAGGACAACGCGGGTGCGATTTCCCGGTACCTGGTCTCCGGCAGCCCCACCACTGACGCCTCCCTTTTCCGTTTCTACGGTCTTTACCTGAATGAAGATGGAAGTCACGGACCGGAGACCCACTCCGAGCCGACCTTTGATATCCCGGTTATTGACAACCTGACCGCAGCGGACGTTGATGCCATGGGAGGACGGGGATTCGACGTCCCCGGTACGGCACCCGGCAGCAAGGGCTGGCGGGTGATGGTCTTCCACATTGCCAATTTTCCCGGCTCGATAGCCGTCGCCGTGCCGCTGGATTCGGTAGCCGAAACCGTGGATGAAGCGGCGTCGCTGGTCTTTTCGGTGGGATTGCTGGGAACGCTGGGAGCTACCGGAATTGCCTACTGGGCCGTGACCCGCCAGTTCAGGCCCCTGAGCCAGGTGGAGAAGACGGCGGCGGCCATTGCCGCCGGGGATCTTTCCCGCCGTGTCGAAGTGGGCAATCCTGCCACCGAAATCGGCCGGCTTTCCCGGTCCCTTAACGCCATGCTGGCGCACATCGAAACGGCCTTCGCCGCCCGGACTGCCTCTGAGCAGAAAATGCGCCGGTTCGTCCAGGACGCGTCCCACGAACTGCGCACTCCGCTGGTGACAATCCGCGGCTTCTCCGAGCTTTACCGGCAAGGCGCGCTGCAGAAACCCGAGGACGTCAGCGCCGCGATGGGACGTATCGAGAGCGAGGCCAAGCGCATGGGCCAGCTCGTGGAAGACCTGCTGACACTGGCACGCGTGGATGAGCAGCGTCCGCTGGAATACGGTCCGGTGGATCTGATGATCCTGGGCAACGACGCCGCCCTGGACGCCCGTGCCAGCGCACCGGACCGGGACATCCGCGTGATTGGCCTGGACGGCAGTGCACCGCGCAGTGCACCCACCATGGGTGACGAGGCAAGGCTGCGGCAGGTGGTTGCCAACCTGATGACCAATGCCCTCCGGTACACCCCGGCCGGCAGCCCCATCGAGGTGGCCGTCGGTGTGGCACCGGTGATCCATGACCGCATGGACGCCGTGCTGGAAGTCAGGGACCACGGTCCCGGAATCTCCGAAGAGGATGCCGCCCGGGTCTTCGAGCGCTTCTACCGGGCGGATTCCTCCCGATACCGCGAAACCGGCGGCACCGGCCTGGGGCTGGCAATCGTGGCGGCGCTCGTGGCGCAGCATGACGGCACCGTCCGGCTCACGGAAACCGAGGGGGGCGGTGCCACCATGTCCATTCGCCTTCCCTACAATTCCCCCGACGGTGCGCCGGAGCACGAGCCCGCCGAAGACGAGGACGGGGACCACCCCGAGAACTAGCCCAACGATGGCTTGACCGGCTGTGGGCCCACCTGCCGCGCACCGTTCCTGCACAGCTTGCGCCGCACTGCCCCGCGGGCCCGGGCTGTGTACGGCCGAACGGCGTGCAGGCCGCCTTTTGCGTTCCGCACGTAGCGTTCCCTGCCTAGGACCGCACCGGGCGGTCCCTGGAAGCGGAGGCGATCCATGGCTGGCTTTTTCGTAGACAGCGACATTCTGGCGGCCCGAAGTGCCGAAGTCCGGGGGACCATCGAACGGCTGCAGGCAGACGTCAACGCCATGCAGGCGAGCTTGGTCTCGCTGGGCGAATCCTGGCAGGGCCAGGCTGCGGCAAACTTCCAGCTGCTCATCACGGACTGGAGGGCAACCCAGGCCCGCGTGGAGGAATCCCTGGCCAGCATCAACCAGGGGCTCGCCTACGCCTCGGCACAATACGCCGATACAGAGGCTGCGAATACGGCGCTCTTTATGCGCTAGCCGGGCGCTGGTGCGGCGGGCCTGTTCGGACGCTCGTGCACCGGGTCAACTCAGAGGGCACGCGAGCCCTTGTGCAGGGCCCGCCCCGGGGGGGGAAGGCAGGACCGCTGCAGCACGTTCTGGACACAACGCAGGAGCGCGGCACCCGAAGGTACCGCGCTCCTGTGCAGAGGCATTCAGCCGGGCGAACCGGCCGGGGATGGGGACTAGAAGCCGCCCATGCCGCCCATGCCGCCCATGTCGTCTCCGCCACCCATTGCCGGTGCAGCCTTTTCGGGCTTGTCGGCAACGACTGCTTCGGTGGTGAGGAACAGGCCGGCGATGGAAGCCGCGTTCTGCAGGGCGGAACGGGTTACCTTGACCGGGTCATTGACGCCGGCGGCCAGCAGGTCTTCGTACTCGCCGGTGGCGGCGTTCAGGCCGAAGCCTTCTGCCAGACCGCGGACCTTGTCCGCAACAACACCGGGCTCGAGGCCTGCGTTGAAGGCGATCTGCTTCAGCGGAGCGTCGATGGCAACCTTGACGATGTTCGCGCCGGTTGCTTCGTCGCCTTCCAGAACCAGGTTGGCGAATGCCTTCTGGCCGGCCTGGATCAGGGCGACGCCGCCACCGGCGACGATGCCTTCTTCAACAGCAGCCTTGGCGTTGCGCACGGCATCTTCGATGCGGTGCTTGCGTTCCTTGAGCTCAACCTCGGTTGCGGCACCGGCCTTGATGACTGCAACGCCGCCGGCCAGCTTGGCCAGGCGCTCCTGCAGCTTCTCGCGGTCGTAGTCCGAGTCGGAGTTCTCGATTTCGGCACGGATCTGGTTGACGCGTCCGGCGATCTCTTCGGGGTCACCCGCACCTTCGACGATGGTGGTCTCGTCCTTGGTGACAACAACCTTGCGTGCCTTGCCGAGCAGATCCAGCGTGGCGTTCTCAAGCTTGAGGCCAACTTCCTCGGCGATGACCTGCCCACCGGTGAGGATGGCGATGTCGGCCAGCTGGGCCTTGCGGCGGTCGCCGAAGCCCGGAGCCTTGACGGCAACGGACTTGAAGGTGCCGCGGATCTTGTTGACAACCAGGGTTGCCAGGGCCTCGCCCTCAACGTCTTCGGCAATGATCAGCAGCGGCTTGCCGGACTGCATGACCTTCTCGAGGACGGCCACGAGGTCCTTGACGGAGGAGATCTTGGAATTGACGATCAGGATGTACGGGTCTTCGAGGACCGTTTCCTGGCGCTCTGCGTCGGTGACGAAGTAGCCGGAGATGTAGCCCTTGTCGAAGCGCATGCCCTCGGTGAGCTCGAGCTCCAGGCCGAAGGTGTTGGACTCCTCGACGGTGATGACGCCTTCCTTGCCCACCTTATCCAGCGCTTCGGCGATCAGGTCGCCAATCTGCTGGTCACCGGCGGAGATGGAAGCCGTAGCCGCGATCTGTTCCTTGGTCTCGATTTCCTTGGCGGAGGAGAGCAGTTCGGCCGTGACGGCGTCGACTGCCTTCTCGATGCCGCGCTTCAGGCCGAGCGGATCAGCACCGGCAGCAACGTTGCGCAGGCCTTCCTTGACGAGTGCCTGGGCGAGGACGGTTGCCGTGGTGGTGCCGTCGCCTGCGACGTCATCAGTCTTCTTGGCAACTTCCTTGACCAGCTCAGCGCCGATCTTCTCGTACGGGTCGTCCAGCTCGATCTCCTTGGCGATGGAAACACCATCGTTGGTGATCGTGGGGGCGCCCCACTTCTTCTCGAGTACGACGTTGCGGCCACGCGGGCCGAGGGTGACCTTGACGGCGTCGGCGAGGGTGTTCAGGCCCCGCTCGAGGCCGCGGCGTGCCTCTTCGTCAAATGCAATGATCTTGGCCATAACGGCTATCGTCCTTCCGGAACAGTCATGCTTGGATTCTGCATTCCTGGCTGGAGTGCCCGCGACGGACGGGCCTGGGAGCACGATCTCTTTACGTGCATCCGCAGGGCCCTCACCCCAGTGGCTTGCTGGTTCACTCAACGCCGATGACTTAGCAGTCAGTCCGCAAGAGTGCTAACTCAATAATTAGCACTCCCAACCTTTGAGTGCAAGCAGTCACGGCGGCCTGTGACCGGCACCGCGCCCCCTTCCTCATGGCCGGATTGGAAACCCTGCCCGATTCTGCGGGGCGGCAGCCCGGAAGGGCGCGCGCCAGCGTAGATTAGGATCAGCACGGCCGGTCACGCCTCGGCGGCACCACGGCACCGTGCTCAGCAAGCGACGTGCTCAGCGAACGACGATGCCAAGGAGCAGGCCATGGCGCCCAACCAGCCCCCGAACCATTCTTCTCCCCTCGACGGCGAGGCAGACGGGACCCGCGCGCCCGAAGCCCACGGTGCCAGCGCGGCTCCGCCCCCTTATGGCACGCCGCCGGGCGAGTACGCGTCCGAGGCCGGAACAGGTTCAGTTCCCGGGTCCTCCCAGCATCCCGGTGATCCCGCGGGCGGCTACCAGCAGGCCGGCAGCCAGAGTGGATACCAGCAGTACCAGCAGGGACCTCCGGCAGCGAACTACCAGCCCGGGTATTCCCAGGGCTATCAGCAGGGCTATCAGCCCGGGTACCCGCATGGCTACCCTGCGGGTGCTCCTGCTCCATACGGATGGGTCGAGCCCAAGTCGCGGCTTGCTGCAGGCCTGCTGGGCATTTTCCTCGGCGGGCTCGGCATCCACCGGTTTTACCTCGGCTACACCACGCTGGGAATCGTGCAGCTCCTGGTAACCCTGTTCACGTTCGGCTTCGCCGCTATCTGGGGGTTCGTTGAAGGGATCATGATCCTGGCCGGAGCGCAGTCGTTCCGGACAGATGCCCGCGGAGTTCCGCTTCGGGAGTAAGCGCCGCTCGCGAGCAGGCTCGGCATCCGCCAAGACCAGGCGACTAGACAAAGCAGTGAGCCGGCACCCCGACGGGGTACCGGCTCACTGCTTTGTCTACCCGGCGTGTCCGGGCGTCCGCCTAGACGGTCCGGACATCCTCGGCCTGCGGGCCTTTTTGGCCTTCACCAATTTCAAACTCGACCCGCTGGCCCTCCTCCAGTGTCCGGTAACCAGCGGACTGGATCGCGGACCAGTGGACGAAAACATCAGTTTGGGCTTCGTCAACGGTAATGAAGCCGTAGCCCTTTTCCCCGTTGAACCATTTGACGATCCCCTGCGCCATACTCATTCTCCCCTTTTAGGTTCCGCTGCCGCGATGGTGTTCCACGACAGCAGCCAGACCGGAACTGCAGGTGGTTTGCCTGCCCATCCCGTTCGGCTGGCCCTTACTTTAGCCAGCGCCCGGGTCTTCACCCACGGGGTCCGGGGATAGTTATCGAGTCTTAACTAAACGTCGCTGCCCCGGGGTTACTGGAAGCCGGGACCGGCCACAACGGTGACCAGGCTGAACTCGGGAGACTCGGTAATGGTCGCTATTCCCAGCAACTTTCCAAGCTCCTCGGCGTTTGCGCGCTGTGCTTCACCGTTGAAGAAGATCGCCGAGGTCTGCATCGGCATGCCTGCCCAGTTACCTACCTGCGCCGTCGTCCAGCCGTCCGCCCCGATCCGGGTGGAGATCCGGGCACCCAGCCCGGAGACGCCGCTCGCATTGAGCACGACCACCGGCTGTGTCCGGTCCGCCGCCGGTGCCTCCGGCGTCGGCTCCGGGGTGGGAGTCGGCGTCGGAGTAGCTGACGGAGTGGGTGAGGCGCTTGGGCTCGGGGACTGCGACGGTTCCGCGGCAGGTTCGCTGGATTCCGAAACTGCGGGGCTGGCGCTGCTGCCGGCACCGATACCCAGCCGCGGGAGCACGAAATACGCTGCCAGGCCCACCAGGAGGGCAAGGACACCCACCGTGATGATCAGGCCGATTCCGCTGGAGCGCGCCGGAATAAGCCGTTCACGGTGAACGCCTTGGCGGGTCGAGGTCTCCGGGACCTTGTCGAACTCATCCCTGGGGTATTGGCTCATGGCTGCGGTGTCTGTCCTTGTGTATGGGGAATGCCCTAGGCGTCGGTGCCCATGCGGCGGGCCGTACGCGCGCGCTGGCGTGTAGTACGCAGTCTACGCAGCCGCTTCACCAGCATGGGATCGTGCGCAAGGGCTTCCTCGGTGTCAATCAGGGCGTTGAGGACCTGGTAATAGCTTGTGGCTGACATGCCGAAGAGATCGCGGATGGCTTGTTCCTTGGCCCCGGAGTACTTCCACCAGGAGCGCTCAAGTGCGAGCATCTGCTGGTCCCGCTCACTGAGGGGACTCTGGGGATCGACCACACCGTCGAGTGAAAACGCCTCGGCTCCGGCTGATCCTGCCAATCTGTTGTCCCCGTTTCCCGGTTCGCCCGGACTCGGCCGCTCGAGGGCACGGTCCAGGCAAGAGTCTGCTTCCTCAAGCAATCGTAAACCGGAATAACAGTGTTGTCATTCAGGCGGCACCGCCCGCCGGCTGGGATCCTGTCCGTGCATCGCGGACACTTGAGGGGTGAACAGCAGCCATGAACCGGCCCTATTCGATCTCGCCAGCAATGACACCGCCTCGCCCCAGGACCCTGTGCCCTTCGCCTCAGGCATCCCGCTGTCCAGCAGCATCGCCGGAGACTGGGCGGATCTCCTGGCGTCGGAGGCAGACCGGATCCACCGCATTGGCGACGAGCTCCAGCGCCGGATCAACGCCGGAGAGCACATCCTTCCCCCTCCCGCGCATATTCTCCGCGCGTTTACCCAGCCCGCCGAGCAGGTGAAGGTGCTGGTCATCGGGCAGGACCCCTACCCCACCCCGGGCCACGCCGTCGGCCTGAGTTTCTCGGTGGATCCCGGGGTGCGCCCGCTGCCGCGTTCGCTGGTCAACATCTACAAGGAGCTGAGGGCCGACCTTGGCATTGAGCCCGCGCAGCACGGGGATCTCAGCGCGTGGGCCAACCAGGGCGTGCTGCTCCTGAACCGCGCGCTGAGCGTTACCGCCGGCCAGGCGAACTCCCATCGGAACCTGGGTTGGGAGCCGGTTACCGAACTCGCTGTCCGTTCCCTCGCGGCGCGGCGGCACCCGGACGGCTCCCCGCTTCCGCTGGTGGCCATCCTGTGGGGACGCCAGGCGCAGTCCCTGGCTCCCCTGCTGGGAGGATTGCCGCGGATTGAATCGGCACACCCCAGCCCGCTTTCGGCCTCCCGCGGTTTCTTTGGTTCCCGTCCGTTCAGCCGGGCCAACGAGCTCCTCGTGCAACAGGGAGCAACACCGGTGGACTGGAGATTGCCCGGGGTACGGTAGAACAACCACCGCGTTCTAGGAGAAACACCGCTATGCCTGATGCCCCCGCAACCCGGACGCCGGCACCCGCCCGGCGCGCCCGGCCCACGCACACCATGACCGTGCTGCGCCGCGAGCAGCTCTCGCCGCACATGGTGCGCATCGTGGCAGGCGGCCCAGGCTTTGACACCTTCACTCCGAGCAGCAGCACGGACGCGTACTGCAAGATCTGGTTTGGCCGCGACGGCAGGCCGCTGAACGGCACCGTTCCGCTTGAAGAGCTGCGTGAGCAAACCCCCCGGGAGGACTGGCCCGTTTCCCGGACCTACACCGTCCGGTGGGTCGACGTGGAGCGCCGTGAACTCGCCATGGACTTCGTCGTTCACGGCGACGAGGGGCTTGCCGGCCCATGGGCCGCCTCGGCCCAGCCCGGGGATATCCTCACCTTTGGCGGTCCCGGCGGCGGCTACGCCCCCGATCCCGAGGCTGACTGGTACCTCTTCGCCGCCGACGAGTCCGCGCTTCCAGCCACTGCCGCTGCCCTCGAGGCACTGCCTTACGACGCCGTGGGACACGCTTTCATCGAGGTCCAGGGTCCGCAGGACGAACTTCCGCTGAACTCTCCCAGGGGTGTTGTGGTGACGTGGCTCTACCGCGGTGCGGACCAGCCGGCGGGCCGGCTGCTGGTTGCGGCCCTGGACGCGCTGCCCTTCCATCCCGGAGCGGTCCAGGTCTTTGCCCATGGTGAGCGTGAGGCCATGAAGGGCCTGAGGGAAATATTCTTCACCCGGCATAAACTCGAACGCAGTGCCGTCTCGCTTTCCGGCTACTGGGCCGCGGGACGAACTGAGGACGCTTTCCAGGCCGAGAAACGAACTCCGATCGGCAAGATCCTCTAACCCGGCCGCCGTCGATCAGCGGCGGCGGTTGCGGCGGTCGTTGCCGTTCAGGTTCCGGGTCAGCGGCCGGGCCAGGTTGTCACCGAAGACGACGCCGCCGGCGATCGCGAGGATGACAGTCAGCGCGTTGAACAGGCCAATGACCCCTGCGGAGATGTCATCCAGCCCAATGCTCAGCCCGTACATCGAGCGGAAGATGCTCAGCCCGGGGAAGAGGAACAAAACTGCGGGGACGGCCACCACCAGCTGCGGTGCGCCCATCCGCAGGGCAACTATCCTCGAGGCCATGCCAATGACGATCGCGGCGATGGCCGGCGTCAGCCGCGGGCCGACTCCAGCTGCCTCTGAGGCCACCGAGACCAGGAATCCGCCCACCCCGATGAGCACGGTGGGCAGCACCAGGTTCGCCGGTGACTGCTCGGTAATGCTGATAGTTGCCAGCGCGACGGCCAGCACCAGCAGGACGACGGCAAAGGGATAGGGCGAGGAGCCTCCCGTGGTCACCTCCAGCCGCGGCATTCCCACCAGCGCTCCGGCTACCAGCGCGACGGCGATGCCTGCCACGATCGCGCCGAAGGTCAGGAACGCCGAGAGGAAACGGCCGGCAGCTGTCACCGGGAAGCCGTTGATCGCATCCTGCACCGCAGAGACCAGGCGCCCGGTGGGCAGCAGCAGCAGTATCCCTCCGGCCACGACGATGCCGGGTGCTATGTCCAGGTCCGCCACATCCGTGGCGTCCAGCCACCAGAAAAGCATGGCCAGCGCCGTGACCAGGAATCCGCTGGCAGCCGTGGTGAAGAAGTCCGGAACGCGCCAGCGTCCCAGGACCCGCTGCAGCAGGCTGACCAGGATGGTGCTCACGAATCCGACGACGGACCCGAGCGGACTCCCCCCAATGAACGCCACGATTGCAGCGGCGAAGAGGCCGGCTGAAAAGGTGACGGCCCAGCGGGGAAAGGGCTTGGGCTGATGCACGATCGAGTTGAGCTGCTGGGAGGCCTCGGCACGGGATACGTTGCCGTCCACGATGTCCGTGACCAGCCTGTGCACCAGTGCCAGTCCTGCATAGTTGTTGGTCCAGGACCGGACCACCCGCATCACGGTGATGGGAGTCTGGTCCTTTGGAGAGTAATTGAGCAGGACGGACTGGTTGGTGATGTCCACCTCAATGTTTTCAAGCCCGTACGCAGCAGTGACCGCGATCATTGCCGTTTCAACCTCAAGCGCACCGGCCCCGTAACGGAACATTGTCTCGGCCATGCCCAAAGCCAGGTCGAGCGTCTTGCGGGCACTGGCATCCGGTCCGCCGGAACGGACCCGGGGATTGGCGTACGGGCTGCCAGCCAGGCGTTCGACAATGGACATGGCCTGGGTGGGCGGAGTCTCACCCTGCACCAGGCGCTTGAGCACCCGCCGCGCTGCGGCGGACGAGGAATCCGCCCGCTGGGCCGATGAGGGACTGTGCTGCCGCGGGGTCGTCTTCCGGGCACGAGGTTTGGCCGGGCGGGGAGCCGTTCCCGGAGCCGGGCGTCCGGGCTGGCCGGCCGCAGCGGCTTTGCGGGCAGCGGCTGCCTTGCTGCTCTTGGGCATGCGCGGGACCGAGGACGTGGCCGGCGGAGGCTTCGGCTTGGTGCTCCGCAGGCCACCCGGTCCGGGAACGGCGGGAAGCGCGTCGGCCGGAGTCTCAACCCCCGGCGCTTCATGGACCGGGGCAGGCCCGGTGCGCGGATGCCCCTCAGTGCCGTCCGGGCGCCCAGGCACCTTGATGATGGGAAGAAGGCCGGCCACGGGCTCCGGTGTTGGCGCAGGCCCGCGGCGGTCGTCGTCGTTGTCCACGGTGTCCACCCCTGCTTCGCTGCTGGTAGTCGGTTTAGTAGAACGGCTGGTGGTGGCGCCGCCAGTAGACCTGGCGCGTCACGCGTTCTCCTATGGTGTTCCAGATCCGGTAGCGGAGCGGATCCAGCACCACGTCCCAGCAGCCGGTGAAATCGGTGACGGTCTTGGAAAAACTGGTCTTGAACAGGCCCAGGCCGTGGTGCGGGTGTTCCTTGTTCTTCAGTTCGCTGCTGGGCGGAGTGCCGCAGAAATCGTATTCCTCAATGCCGAAGTCTTCCTTGAGCTCCGTGAGGGCGGTCCACTGCACCAGGTGGGAATCCCCGTACTGGCTTCGGCGCGGCTTGGATCCGCCGTCCTTGTAGGTTCCCTTTTTCCCGTAGGCGATCACGAACGCGCCCACGTTGGGTTCGCCGTTCTCGTCGAAGGCAAAGTAGAACCGGCCCTGGCCGGCGTCCACGAAGTTGGACCAGAAGCGGTGGTAGTACTCGTAGGAGCGCATCCGGGCGTCTGAGCGGTCTTCAATGTGGCTCATGAGTTTGTACATGGTCCGCATGTTTTCCTCGGTGGCCTCCACGCGGCGCACGTCGGCACCTTCGCGGATGGCCCGGCGCACGGCGTTGCGGGCACGCGAGGAAATATTCTTGAGGATCTGCTCGGTGTCCGGCGTGGTGTCCAGCAGCGCGGTTGAATCGTTGGGCTGCAGGTTGAACGTCTTCACGAATCCGGCGGAGGTGAACAGGTCCCGGACGTCGTCGCCGTCCACAATGTCCGGCTCGACCTTCAGAGCGAAGACGCGGCGGCCGGTTTGCTTCGCGAACCTGCCCAGTGCCTGCGCCATTGCCGGAACGTCCTCCGGCACGGCTGCGTCGGGACCCTTGATCAGGTACCAGAGGCTGCCGAGCAGCGGGACCTTCTTCTCGATCACCAGGTTGTAGGAGGTGTAGTCCGGGCAGCTGAAGACCACCTGGATCGGGTTCCAGCCGTGATGGGACTTGACCTCAGCGTAGGCAGCGGACTGCAGTACGTTGCCGCCGTTGGGGTTGGACTGGACCAGCTTGTCCCAGTCCGCAACCTCGTCAGCGGTGGCCAGGCGTGCACTAAAGTCTCGCAAAATTCCTCAACTAGTCCTCGTTGGTGGATCATTCTTCCGCCCCCGCACGGAGCACCGGCTCCGGGCCGTTTCCAAGTCTATCCGCCGGGTGCCCGCACCCTGAACGGACACCTCCCGGCGTGCCGGGGAACGGCGGGGACGCGCGGCAGGGGAATAGTCCGCCTCCAGGCGCGGTTGTGCGCAACAATAGATGCATACGCATATGTACGAGGATGAAGGTGGCGGCAGTGGCACAGCAGATTGAACTGGGACTGGACACGTTTGGAGACGTGACGCAGGGCGGGGACGGAACCAATTTGCCCATGCCTGAGGTCATCCGCAACGTGGTGGCCGAAGCCGTGCTGGCGGATTCGGTGGGACTGGACTTCATCGGAATCGGCGAACACCACCGGGACGACTACGCGGTGTCCTCGCCGGAAACCGTGCTGGCCGCGATTGCCGGCCAGACCAGCCGGATCCGGCTTGGCTCCGCAGTGACGGTTCTCTCCTCTGACGATCCAATCCGGGTCTACGAGCGTTTCGCCACGCTGGACGCAGTTTCAAGCGGCCGGGCAGAGGTCATTCTTGGCCGTGGTTCCTTCACGGAGTCCTTCCCGCTGTTCGGCTTTGAGCTCTCCGACTACGAAGTGCTTTTCGAGGAGAAGCTGGACCTGTTTACCCGGCTGCTGAGCGAGGAGCCCGTCACCTGGGAGGGCAGCATCCGCCCGCCGCTGCGCAACGTCCAGGTTTACCCGCCCACGCAGGGCGGCCATATTCCCACCTGGATCGCCGTCGGCGGCACCCCGCAGTCGGTGGTACGGGCCGCGCACTACGAACTGCCGCTGATGCTTGCCATCATCGGCGGCGAACCGGCGCGGTTCACCCCGTTCGTTTCCCTGTACAAGCGCGCCCTGAAGGAATTCGGCAAGCCCGCGCTGCCCATCGGCGCGCACTCCCCCGGCTACGTCGCAGCCACCGACCAGCAGGCGCTGGACGAAGCCTGGCCGCACTACGCCCAGATGCAGAACCGCATTGGCCGCGAGCGCGGCTGGCCGCCCGTCACCCGCAGCGAGTACGAGGCCGGTGCGGGCCCCGAAGGCGCACTCTTCATCGGCTCGCCGGAAACGGTCGCGGACAAAATCATCCGGACAGCCCGCACCCTGGACCTGTCCCGCTTCGATCTGAAGTACAGCCTGGGCACCCTGCCGCACGAGAACCTGATGAGCTGCATCGAGCTCTACGGCACCGAAGTGGCTCCGGCCGTCCGCGCTGCCCTCGCCGCAGACGCGGAGCAGGTCTAGGCACCGGCCGGGAGGAACCAGCGCGTGCGCGGTTCCTCCCGCGCCAGACCGGCAGCCCGGGCAATATTGCTCCGGTCCGCGCCGGTCAGCCGCTGGTGTTCCTGGCGCATGTACTCCCGCCAGGTGGGAACGTCGTAGACCTCCCGGAACTGGCTGGAATCCGTAACCGAGTGCACCAGTTCCCAGTTCGTCGCCCCGGTCCGCAGCCGGGAGAGCTTCACCTCGCGCATGGCTTCCACGAATTCCGGCGCTTCCTCCGGCGCCAGCTCGTATGCCACCTGGATCGTCACCGGCCCGGCACCCGGGTTCGGCTCGGATTCGATCTCCAGACCCAGCTCCGGCGCGGGAACACTGCGGTCCAGGTTGCCGGTCCCCGGCAGCAGCGGCAGCGGCACCACGCTGGCGCCAACCAGCAGGAGAACGACGGCGGCACCGGCCAGCACGGGTGCGTAGCCGAACGCTGTGGCCAGGGATCCCCACAGCACCGATCCCAGCGCCTGGGTTCCGGTAAGCACCATCAGGTACACGGCCAGTCCGCGTGCACGGACCCATTCCGGCAGGGTCAGCTGCATGGCGCTGTTCAGTGTGGAGAGGGTGTTGATCCAGGCCATGCCCGCGAGCACCAGCAGGATTGCCAGTGGAATCGGCGTGAGGTAGCCGGCAGAAAAGACTGCCGCTCCAAAAACAGCGGCGGATGCGCCCAGCAGAGCCGTGTCACCAAACAGTTTCCGGGTCCTTCCCAGCAGCGCCACTCCCAGGATGGCTCCGCTTCCCAGGGCCCCCAGCAGCAGTCCGTATCCGGAGGACCCCATGCCCAAATGCCCGTTCACGGCAACAGGGAGCAGCGCATAGAGGGCGCTGGCCGGAACCAGGAACAGGATGCAGCGCAGCAGGATGCGGCGGATCCGCGGTGCCGCCCGGATATAGCGCATTCCTGCTGCGAGCGCTTCGCCAAGCTGCTCGCGGTCCTCGGGGCTCTGCGGTGCGCTGCGCCAGAGGAAGACGGCCAGCGCTGTACCGAGGAAGGACAGCGCGTTGAGTCCGAAGACGAAGGCAGGTCCGGCGGCCGAGACCAGCACACCGCCGAGCGCAGGGCCCACGGCGCGGGCAGCGTTGACTGCAACGGACCCGAGTGCTGACGCAGACCTGATCTGATCGCGCGGCACTAGGGAGGGAGTCACTGCCTGCCAGGCCGGGGAACTCAGCGCCACGCCGCAGCCGATCAGGAATGTGTAGAGCAGCAGTGAGTCCGGCCCCAGCAGGCCCAGGGCTGCGATTGCGGTGAGCAGGCAGCCGGCACCGGCGGCAAACAGGTTGCTGCCCAGGATCAGGCGGCGGCGGTTAAAGGCGTCCGCCAGGACACCGGCCACCAGTCCCAGCAGCAGTGCAGGGGCCAGTGATGCTGACTGCACCAGGGAGACGAGGACCGGACTCGCCCCGCTCTCCACGAGGTACCACTGGGCGCCAACGGTCTGCATCCAGCTTCCGACGTTGGATCCCAGCTGCGCCAGCCACAGGATCAGGAACCACCGGTTCTTCAGCGGCGCCCAGGGAGATTCCATCGGATTCCTCCGTCGGTGGCGGCGCTCCCGGCCGGGGTGGCATCCACGGACCCGCGCGCCCTCACTGGCAGGGTAGGTCTGCGGATACTGCGGAGTCCATAGAGCGGCGCCGCGATCACCAGCCGTGCGTCCCGGCAAAACCCTTCCACAGTCGGCGGAACTGTTTCTCCGCTACGCGGCCCTGACGTTCCTCGACGGCATGCAGCCGTCCGTAGGTAAAGCCGCTGCCCCCGCGTCCGGGATGTGCACCGAGCTTCGCCAGCAGCTTCCGGGTGACAACACTGTCCTGGTGTTCTCCGAGTGCCTTCTGGACACCCTCGGCCGCCTCCACCATCGCCGCGGCACGTGCCCCGCCCACCGGCACGTATGCCTCCGCGGCATAGCGCAGCCGCTTGGCGTCCTTCCGGGCCTCGTGGAAGGCCTCTGCCCGCCGCTCGTCGTCGGGCTCCCGCTTCGCAGCGCGGACACTGTTCCGCAGCCTGCGCAGGTCGCGGAGGATCAGGCGCCGGCCAACCTTCCGCGCGGATTTTCCCGCCGGGCCGGTGAACTGCGGGTCCGCTGCCAGGCTGCCGAGGTCCTGGACCAGGGCAGCATAGCGTTGCGCGTCCAGCTCGCGGCGGATTACCGCGAGCGCATCGTCGTAACGCCCCAGCAGTTCCGCGTCTATCCGGGCAGAGACCGGTCCGCGCACCAGTTCCGGGGGCTGGGCTGCCACCAGTGCCTGCAGGCGGTGGCGCATGACCTGCGCGTCCCGGGCTGCGCCGAGCACCTGTGACAGCCACCTCAGTTCGCTCCGGATCCGGCGGGCTGGTTCGGGCGGAAGGATCCTGCGGTAACTGGAGAGCACCGAACGGAGCCGGCGCGTACTGACCCTCATTTTGTGAATGGCATCGGTTTCGTCCCGGCGCAGCCTCTGCTCCTGCCGGAGCATCTCGGTGAGCTGTTCCGAGAGGTAGGCCAGAAGCACCTCCCCCGCAGTGCTGCCCTTCCCCGTCCGGGGCGCAGTCGGGAGCGCAGTCTCGGAAGCCATGGCTCAGTATAGGGCGGGGCGCCCTGCGCCGGGCAGTCCCCCTGTACCCGACGAGGGGCGCCGCCGTAGCATCGGCAGTACCGGCCGGGAGCCGGGCACCGCCGCTCTACGCTTGGGGAGGCCAGGTCCATGAACTCGATGCGCTATGTAAAGCTCGGCCGTTCCGGGACAACGGTTTCGGCCATCGGATTGGGCTGCCTGAGCTTTGGGGACCCGGCCCGGGGCGCCCATTCCTGGACACTGCGGGAGGACGATTCAAAGGCGCTCATCCGCCGGGCGCTGGAACTGGGCATCAACCTCTTCGACACGGCGAACGTGTATTCCGCCGGTGACAGTGAGCGGATCCTGGGGGTGGCACTGCGGGAGTTCGCGCGCCGGGAAGAAGTCGTCATCGCCACCAAGGTGCATGGGCAGATGGCCCCGGGCCCCAACGGCTGGGGACTCTCCCGCAAGCACATCCTCTGGCAGGTGGAGGAATCGCTGCGACGGCTGGGCACCGACTACATAGACCTGTACCAGATCCACCGCTGGGACAGCTCGACCCCGCTGGAGGAAACCCTGGCCGCGCTGGACCAGCTGGTGAGGGATGGAAAGGTCCGCTATGTGGGCGCCTCCACCACGTTTGCCTGGCAGTTCGCGAAGGCCCTGGGCCTGCAGCGGCAGAACGGATGGTCCCCGTTCGTCACCATGCAGGACCATTACAACCTGGTCTACCGCGAGGAGGAACGGGAGATGTACCCGCTCTGTCTCGAAGAAGGCATTGGGGTACTGGCGTACTGTCCGCTGGCCCGCGGCCGCCTGGCCCGCCCGTGGCACGAGGAGAGCCGCCGCCGCGGGCACGATTCGCTGGCGGATGCCATGTACGGGGCCCACGAGGAAACGGACCGCCTGATCTCGGATGCCTTGGGGGCCGTGGCCGACGCGCACGGGGTGTCCCGGGCCCGGGTAGCCCTCGCCTGGGTGCTGGGCCACCCTGTGGTTACCGCGCCGCTGGTGGGGGTCACCTCGCTGGCACAGCTGGATGACGACGTCGCAGCGCTGGACCTGGAGCTCACCGCCGAGGACCAGGCGCTCCTGTCAGAGCATTACGTTCCGCACGGCGTCGCGGGTTTCTGACCGGCTCCTAGCCCTTGACCGCGCCGGCTACGAGTCCCGAGGCAATATAGCGCTGCAGGAATAGGAACAGTGCCATGACAGGCAGCGCGGCCAGCACCGCTCCGGCCGAGAACACGCCCCAGGTCCGGGATTGGTTGTCTCCCACGAAGGAATAGAGCCCGACGGCGAGGGTCTGGGTATCCGGATCATTGAGGACAATGGAGGCAATCATGAACTCGCCCGTGGTGGTGATGAAGGTCAGCAGGCCCACGATTGCCAGAATGGGAGTCACCAGTCGCAGGATGATGGTGAAGAAGATCTGGAAGTGCCCCGCGCCGTCGATCCTCGCTGCTTCATCCAGGGTCTTGGGCACCGTATTGAAGAATCCGTACATCAGGTAGGTGTTCACTCCGAGTGCGCCGCCCAGGTAAACCATGATCAGGCCCAGCTGGCTGCCGAGCCCCAGCCACGGAACGATGTCCGAGATTTCGGAGAGCAGCAGGAAGATCGCCACCACGCCGAGCATCTGCGGGAACATCTGCAGTAAGAGCAGGCTCAGCAGGCCCATGCGCCGGCCGGTGAAACGCATCCGGGAGAAACTGTAGGCTGCAAGCGCGCCGAGGAAGACGGTGGAGGCGCTGGTGACGAGTCCAATGACCACGGTGTTGATGAACCAGCGGGCAAACGGTTTCTGCGGGTCCGTGAACAGTGCCTGGAAGTTGTCGAACCCGATGTCGCGGAACAGGCCGCTGGAGGCTACCAGCGTTCCGCTGGGGCTTAGCGCCGCCGAAAGAACGTAGGCCAGCGGCAGCAGGGCGAAGGCCGTCATGGCCAGGCCCACCAGGTGCCGCCAGCCGGTGTCCTTGAACCAGGCGCCGAAACTGCGCCGGCGGGGAGGCAGGCCGGGTGTGGCGGCTGTGCCATCGGTTCCGGCGGCGGGACGGGGAGGAAGGGCGGTGGAGGTGCTCATGAGTTCACTTCTTCCAGCGACTTGGTCTGCCTGAAGCTGACGGCGGAGATAACGGCCACGATGATGAAGATCAGGATTGCCAGCGCGCTGGCGAGCCCGTAGTCACGCCCGGTGCCCTGGCCAAAGGCGACCTTGTACACCACGGTGATGAGCAGGTCGGTGGCGCCGATGTCCTGGCTTGTCCCCGGGAAGCGCGGACCGCCTCCGGTGAGCATGAAGATCACATTGAAGTTGTTGAAGTTGAACGCAAACGTCGAAATCAGCAGCGGCGCCGTCGAGACCAGCAGCAGCGGGAGCTTGATGGACCGGAAAATCCGCCAGGCTCCGGCGCCGTCCATCCTGGCTGCCTCGTTGACTTCCTCCGGGAGGGACTGCAGCGCCCCGGTGCAGACCAGGAACATGTAGGGGAATCCCAGCCAGGTGTTGACCAGCAGCACACTGGCCTTGGCCAGCCATGGATCATTCAGCCAGGGGATCGACGCTCCGCCGAAGAACGTTCCGTTGATGAAGCCGAACTCCTGGTTCAGCATCCCGGACCAGACGAGTCCGGCCAGGAAGGCCGGGAAGGCGTAGGGCATGATCATCAGCACGCGGTAGATCTTCTTGCCCCGGAGCGTGGGGTGGTTGAAGGTGATGGCCAGGAAGAGCCCAAGTCCGAAGCACAGTGCCACGGACGCGACGGCGAAGGTGAAGGTCCAGCCGATTACGCTCAGGAGCGGGCCGCGCAGCTCGGGGTCTGTGACGGCGCGCTGGAAGTTCTCGAAGCCGACGTCGATCTTCCAGCCGGTAGCCAGCCGCTCCCCGGTGTCGGAGACGAAGGAGCCCTCGCCGCCGTCCCGGTACACCGTGCCGGTTTCGGAGTTGGTGAACGTGTCTGCTTCCTCGTCATAGACCAGCACCGGCTTGTAGACGTAGGCATTGGACCCGTCAGCGGTAGCCAGCGTGCCGTCGTCGAGGTCCTCGGAGAAGGGAACCTTCAGCGCCAGGATTTCTGCCTGGCGGTTCAGCAGGTCATTGAAGGCAAGGGTTTCATAGCCCTCGACGCCGATGGCTTTTCCGCTGCTGTTCGTCTGGGCGTCTGTGACCTCTTCCAGCGGCATCTCGGCACCGCCCAGCTGCACCTGTCCGTCGGGATCCGTGACAAGCAGGAACAGTTCGCTGTCCTGTTCCAGGACTGAGACGGCGTAGGCAGGCGAATCGGGCACCCGCTGCTGCGCGGTCAGGGAGATGGCCGCAACGGCGTCTTCCTTGGTGCTGTTATGCCCGTCGCCGTAGTTGGTGAAGGCCACGTAGCCGCTGTACACCACGACGAACACCTGGAACACGAGCAGGAACAGCACGCCGGGTGCCAGGTACTTGGCGGGGAGACCGCCGCGGCGCAGGTAGATCCAGTTGATGACCAGCGTGACCGCCGCGGCTACGGCAAACACCACCCACTCCTCGTTGAGGAACAGAGCCATGAGGACGTAGACGGCGAAGGCGTCCACCAGTCCGAGCAGCACGATTTTCGCCAGGGTCCCGGCCAGCGAGTCGGGGCTCCGGCGGCGGGAGACGGCGGGAGCAGGTTTAGCGGGGCGGACGGGGGCGTCCGTTGAAACGGCCATGATGTTCTCCTACGAGTGGCCCGAACGGGGATAGCTCCCCGTCCGGGCCACTAAAGCGGCTGCGGCTTGGTTGCTGCCGTTATTTGTTGATCTATTTGCTGATCTTGGATTCGATGTTGGAGACCATGGTGGGCCAGGCCGTTGCCGGATCAGCTTCTCCCTTGATGAGGGCCAGCTGCGTGCCTCCCCAGTCCGCCCAGACGGCTTCCATTTCCGGGATGGCCGGCATCGGAACGCCGTTGGCGCCGATTTCACCGAAAGCGGCAACGATCGGGTCCGCAGCTGCCTTGTCGAAGGAGGCGGTCAGGGCCGGCGGACGTCCGCCGGCGTCGAACATGGAGTCCTGGACTGCTTCGGTGGTGAGGTAGTTCAGGGCGAACTCATTGGCGGCAAGGGCGTTCTGGCTCTTGGAACTGATGAAGAACCCGTTGACCCCAACGAACGGCTGGGCCGGGGAATCGCCAGTGGTCGGCAGCGGATCAACGGCAAGGTTGATTCCGGCGGCGACAGCGTCGGGAACGTTCCACGGGCCGGTCAGCAGGTACGGGGAGGCGCCGGCGTTGAACTTCTCCTTGGCAATGTCCGGTGTGATGCTGGAGTTGAAGATGCGCTCGCCGGAGTCACCCCAGGCCACCAGCTTTTCGGCGAATTCGACTCCGCCGGGGTTGCCCAGTTCAAGCTTCGAGGCATCGTAGCTGCCGGACTCATCCGTACCGAAGACCGGAACGCCCATGGAGGTCTGGAGCGGGTACAGGTGGTACGGGTCGCCCTGCTTCGGGTCCATCTGGACCAGGAACGGGAACTCGGCCTTGCCCTCGGCCACGGCTGCCTTGCCGTTGGCGATGACTTCGTCCATGGTGGCCGCCGGTTCGGAAACAATGTCCGTGTTACGCAGCAGGCCGATGTTCTCGATCGAGTAGGGCACACCGTAGGTGTTGCCCTCGTAGGTCATGGCCTGGATGGCACTGTCCTGGAACTCGCCGGCTTTGTCGCCGAGTTCGATCGGAGCCACAACGCCGTTCTGGACGAACTTGCCCAGCCAGTCGTGCGGTCCCACGATCAGGTCCGGGCCCTTGCCCGTGGGAACCTGGGTAATGAAGTCGTCCGAGACCTGCTGGAAGTCCTTGGTCACCAGCTTGACCTCTATGCCGGTGTCTTCCTTGAACTGCTCGGTGACCGCGGTGAGGGCCGGTGAACGCTCGGCATCCACCCACATGGTCAGTGTGGTTGCTCCGCCGGAGGCGAGGTCGCTCGATTCGGCGCCTTCGCCGGTATCGGAGCTGCCGCCGCAGGCGGTGAGGACGAGGGCAGCGGTGACCGACACGGCACCGAGAGTAAAGGTGCGGCGGCCGAAGCCCGCCACACCCGTTGTGCGCACCTTCATTGGTGTACCTCTTCTGTTTTCAGGCCCCGGCGTACCGGGGAGGTAATTGGTGCCTGCCCGTGACCCGGACCATGGCATGGAGGCAAGTGTAAGCGTGTGCGCAGTGTGCGTCCAGTCACACTCCCTATCGACTTTCGACGCGACTCGGCCGGCCGCAGGAATCAGCGTTCGTACAGGTCAAATACGGCTTACGGCGGGCCTGGACACGATTGGTCATCTTGTGGAAGCGCTTGCAATCACCGGGTAGAGGTCCTCTAGGATGCAAGGCATGCTCAGCACTATCGCAGCCCCCTCAGTCCAGCTCCCCGGTGCCGGCCTCATCCCGGTCCACGAAGCTTCCAGTGACCGGGAACGGCAATGGTGGCGGTCCTCAGTGATCTACCAGATCTACCCCCGCTCCTTCCGCGACCTCCGCGGCGACGGCATCGGCGACCTGCCCGGCATCACCA